>JAAZIH010000169.1 GCA_012800995.1 Chloroflexota bacterium | reverse complement strand
TCCTCATCCAATGGCGAAATTTGAGAAGCTTTTTTACCTTCCTCAAATTGGATTTGGGAGGGAATTGAAAGGGAAGATATAGCTGCGGCTTTTCCCGATGTTGTTACAAGATAAACATTTTGATGCGAATTCGTCCGTAATATTTGCCAGGGCGCATCCACACCACCCAGTCGGCTTTGTTTATCGCCATCGGTACGCGATATCGAACCGGATTCTTTCAGTTCTATCCAGAAGTTTTCGAGTGGCATAACATCGGTTTGTGTGAAAAGTTCTGATGCTTTTTCACCCTCGCCCAACTGGATTATCTGAGTTCGCCGAGGATCAGAAAATTTCTCCCGAACGGTTTTAAGCTCTGTAATAACCACTTTTCTCATCGCTTTCGGTGATTTCAAGAGAGCCTGCAGCTCATCGATTGTCTTGCTAACCTGTTTGTATTCTTCCTCAATCTTTTTCCTCTCGAGAGATGCCAGTCTTCTAAGTGGCATTTCAAGAATAGCATTTGCCTGGATTTCATCCAGCTTAAACTTTTTCATCAAACTTTGTCTGGCGTCATCCACAGATTGAGATTTTCGAATGATACGAATAACCTCATCAATATTTTGTATGGCTATGCGCAAGGCAGTGAGGATGTGGAGTCTTTCCTCGTTTTTACGGAGTAGATATTCACTTCTGCGACGAACAACCTCAAGCCGATGATCAAGATACACGCGCAATGCTTGTTTAAGTGGTAAACGGTGGGGGCTTCCATCAACCAAAGCAAGAATGTTCACACCAAACGCGGCGTGCATTTGAGTTCTTTTATAGAGTGTCGCAAGGATTTTTTCTGGATCAGCCGTTTTGCTTAAATCAATCACAATACGCATGCCCTGGCGATCGGATTCATCACGCAAATCCGTAATGCCTTCCAAACCACCATCACGGGTGATTTCCGCAATTCGTTCGATTAAATTTGACTTATTGACTAAATAAGGCAACTCCGAAACAATTATGCGCATTCTCCCGCGAGACATCTCTTCTAAACGAGTGCGTGCGCGCATTTGCACGATACCATTTCCGCTTCCATAAATCTGTGCCAAAGTATCCGTGCTTTCATCCTGCAAAATCAAACCACCTGTAGGAAAATCAGGCCCTTTGATATGGCGCATTATTTCTTCCACAGTAATATCTTCCAGAGAATCCCAGTTTTCAAGCATCATCACCAGGGCATCCACAACTTCTCCCAGGTTATGAGGCGGAATATTTGTAGCCATACCCACTGCGATACCTGAAGCGCCATTAACCAACATGGCAGGGATTGCTGATGGTAAAACGCTGGGTTCTTTTAAGGTTCCATCAAAATTATCAATATAGTCGACTGTATCCATATCCAGCTGGCTGAGCATCTCTATTGCCTCAGCGCTGAGCCTGGCTTCGGTGTAACGCATTGCGGCTGGAGGATCGCCATCGATACTTCCAAAATTGCCCTGTCCATCAACAAAGCGGTATCGCATAACAAAGTCTTGCGCCATACGCGCCATCGCGTCGTATACGGCTGAGTCACTATGAGGATGATATTTACCTAAAACTTCTCCAACAATACGCGCTGATTTTTTGTGTGGTGTTTCAGCTCGCACACCCATATCATACATCGCGTACAAGATGCGTCTTTGTACGGGTTTCATGCCATCTCTCGCATCTGGCAATGCGCGTGAAACGATAACACTCATTGCGTAGTCGAGATAACTTTGCTGCATCTCATGATTAATATTGACTAATTTAATGTCGCTTCTACTCATAGCCTATCCTTTGGCTTTTATCACATATTTGGGCATCTTAAATATAGCACAAAAAAACCCGGAATGAACACATCCCGGGTTTGCTTTTTGGATTTGGGACGAATATTAGTCCTCGTCATCTTCTTCATCTAAGTGATTATCTTCATCAACATCTGTTTCAAGCTTGTCAGTCTCTAACTTAATATCTTCAAGGTTGAACTCAATACGATTAGCGTCCAGCAAGTCGCTGATATTGATATCATTGTCATCATCGAACATGGGAAGTTGTTCGTGTTCGTCACCATCCAACTGGTCGTCATCATCAGATTCATCATTATTAAAGCGTCCAGGTTTGAAGCCTGTACCTGCAGGGATGAGCTTACCAATGATGACGTTTTCTTTCAGACCATATAAGGGGTCTTCCTTCGATGCGATAGCTGCGCCAGCCAAAACTTTAATCGTATGCTGGAAGCTTGCCGCTGAGAGGAAACTTTCTGTGCTCAAAGACGCCTTTGAAATACCTAACAGAACCTCGTTGTATCGGGCTGGTTTCATGCCTTTTGCGAGTAAATCTTCGTTTAGTTTTAAGATTTCAAGGCGGTCTACCAGGTCCTGAGGTAGGAAGTCAGTATCGCCAGGTCGGGTAATCTGAACCTTATTGAGCATCTTGCGAATAATCACTTCAAAATGCTTATCATTGATATTCTGTCCCTGCGTGCGGTAAACCTGTTGGATTTCACGTAACAAGTATTGTTCAGTTTCTTCACGGCCCTTTATCTTCAAGATAGTATGTGGGTTTAGAGAACCTTCAGTCAACTGTTCACCAGCTTCCACTTTTTGGCCATCAGTGACGATTAAACGTGAAGTCGTTGGAATTTCATAGGTCTCAGAAAGTTTGTTTTCATAGGACACGATGACAGTATTACCTTCAATGCGAACTTTACCACCATGAGTTGCATTGATTGTTGCTTCGTCCAGTTGAGCAATGACATCACCTGCACCTATCTCATCGCCCTCTACTACCATGATGGTCCAACCCTCAAGAATTTCGTAAGGTTCAGGAACCATTTCGCTAAAATCAACCTGCACTGAGCGTTGATCGAGATGCTTTTCACTCTGTACGATGTGCGCGGTACCAGAAATTTCCGTGATGATTGCTTCACCCTTGGGCATTCGGCGGGCTTCAAAGAGCTCTTCAACACGGGGCAAACCAGTCGTAATGTCTCCACCAGCCGCGACACCACC
>JAAZIH010000029.1 GCA_012800995.1 Chloroflexota bacterium | reverse complement strand
CTCATCATGAGCCTTGAAGCGGTTTTTGCCGTTATCGGTGGCATTTTAATTTTAAACGAACATATGAGCACACGGGAATGGCTCGGCAGTGCCTTGATGCTCATCGCGCTCATTATTGCACAACTCAAGTTTAAAGAACAAAAAAACGCAAATCATACACCCAACATCCAGCACCCAAATATCTAAAGTCGTTTCGTTCTTTTTTAATACTCTAAACTCTTTTATCAAAATACAAGCCGACTTTGCTAATTATTAGCATGTTAGAATAGAACGTATGTTTATAAAATGACAGTATAATGATAATAAAGACATGGAGCCAAATAATGATACAGTATTACTTTCAGAATGAACAACTTGGTGTTATCAACGATGACATTTTATCAATTGGTGATAGCCTTAATGATACTTTTGATCTCATAGTGACATCTCCACCTTATAATGTGGATATTCAATATAATTCTCATGATGATGACCAAAGCTATGAAGAATATAAAAAATTTTCACGAGATTGGCTCACAGTTTGTTATCAAGTCTTGAAAGATGATGGCAGATTTTGTTTAAACGTTCCCCTGGATAAAAACAAAGGTGGGCAACAAAGTGTTGGAGCAGACTTTACCACTATCGCCAAGTCTGTCGGTTTCAATTATCACAGCACAATTGTTTGGAACGAAGGAAACATTTCAAGGCGCACAGCATGGGGTTCATGGATGAGTGCCAGTTCACCCTATGTCATTGCACCAGTTGAATTAATCATTGTATTGTACAAAAAACAGTGGAAAAAAAATAATCGAGAGGGCGTATCGGATATCACTAAAGAAGAATTCATGGCTTGGACAAACGGTCTTTGGGAATTCAATGGTGAAAGTAAAAAACGAATTGGCCACCCCGCACCATTCCCCTTAGAACTTCCCAAGCGGTGTATAAAGTTATTTAGTTACGTAGGCGATAAAGTTTTTGACCCTTTCATGGGAAGTGGGACAACACTAATATCAGCGGCACAACACAACAGATATGCAGTTGGAGTGGATTTGGACAAAGACTATTGTGACCTTGCAATTAACCGTATGCGAGATACATTGAACTGGGATCAACCTGAATTAATTCCCAGCTTTTTATACACAGAGAAATGATGAACATTAAAGAACTTGTAAAGACTTATTTTAAGCAACACCCAAATGAGGAGTTGACCCATGCACCCGTAGTTGATTGGGTAACCAAGGAATATCTCAAAACCCATCCTTCACCACCCCGCGATCCTTGGCGCACTATTAGAGGACTTTACCAAGATGGTTTTCTGGTTAAGGTCCGAAAAGGCGTCTATAAATACGATCCTGAACTTGAATATGATCGCGAATTAGAGGAGTTTTCAGTATCACAAAGGGAAATCATTTTCGAACGAGATAGTTATAAGTGTGTCATTTGTGGACTTGGGCGTGCGGACGGTTTGGAAATACACGCAGATCACATTATTCCGAAAGAACGAGGTGGGAAAGCTACAATAGAAAATGGACAAACACTTTGTTCAAAACACAATATTCAAAAGAAACATTACAAACAAACTGAATCAGGAAAACGCATGTTTATTCGTCTTTACGAACTTTCTAAGCAAAACAATGATGATGAAATTCGAAACTTCTGTGAACAAATCCTGGAAATTTACGAAACTAACAATGTGAATGGTCATATTGTCTGGAAAAGATAAAAAAGCAATAAAGAGAATTATTCGTATTCTTAAGCAAAATCATCACAAATTTTAAGCCTTGCAACTAATCAGCCTTTTCCGGGTTGATTATTTTGATATACCGGGCTATTATCATCTTTCATTTACAAATTTTTATTGGAGAACTAATTTATGGGCATTCTTAGCAATGTGATGGGACATTACAACACCAAACTGGACAATACCGCGATTGAAGACTTTCCGCGTTATGATTTTGCCACACGCATTGAACCACAGCTGCGCTGGCTAACACCCATAACCTGGCTGCTTAGCTACCCAGACGTTTGGAAACATAAAACCAAAATCCACCGCGACCCACGCCTAAAGAATATCAAACCTCCCTACCTACTCATATGCAACCACAACTCTTTCACTGACTTTAAGGTGATGACTGCCGCCATCTTCCCCCACCGGGCTAATTATATTGTGGCACTGGATGGGTTTATCGGTCGCGAATGGCTCATGCGCAAGGTCGGTTGCATTGCCAAACGCAAATTTGTAAATGATGTACAAATCATCCGCCAAACACAGTATTTACTCAACAAAGGGCAAATTGTGGCGTATTACCCTGAAGCACGCTATTCGCTCGTTGGTACCCAGTCAGAACTGCCCGAAAGCTTTGGCAAGATGGCAAAATACTTTAATGTGCCCGTTGTTTCGCTGATTATGCATGGGCATCATATTGATGAGCCTTCCTGGAACCAAAAATCGCGTGGTGTGCCTCTCGAAGCGTCTTTTAACCTGGTTTTGGATAAAGACGACCTCGCCCGCCTAAGTACAGATGAAATTGATCGCCGCCTCGCTGAGGCAATGCGCTATGACGATTTTGCCTGGCAACGCGAAAATCAAATTGAAGTACACACCGCTGACCGCGCCGAAGGTCTGCACCGGGTCTTGTACCAATGTCCACGTTGTAAAACCGAGTATCGCATGACCAGCCATGGCGCGCGCTTATGCTGCGAATCCTGCGGCGCCACCTGGGAGATGAATCCCCTGGGGGTTTTGCACGCGCTTGAGGGCGATACCATTTTTTGCCATCCCCCAGACTGGTACGAGTGGCAACGCGATAACGTGCGCGCCGAAGTTGAAGCCGGCATCTATGGCATGGAATGCGAAGCCTTGATTGACTCGCTGCCTAATTCAGACGGATTTGTGCGGATGGGCAAAGGCACCCTCAAACATGATATGAACGGATTTGTTTTGCGAGGTACACATAACGACAAGCCTTTTGAAGTGCGCCGCGACGTGGTAGAAAATTACGCTATCCACATTGAATACAACTACATTGACAAGAAAATGGACTGTGTGGATATCAGCACGATTGATGATACCTATTTCGTCTACCCCACCATACGCGATGCCTCAGTGACCAAAATCGCTTTAGCAACAGAGGAACTCTATAAGCACCGCAAGCGCCATTTGAAATAAACCCTGATGAATGCCATCCTTTGGCATTTAGTGGAATCAAAAGGCCATCCCTTGATTACTGTCTCGGAATGGCTTTATGTTTTTATCTTCTTTAGCTCATGCCAAATCTTCACGCCCTTCGCGTTTGAGGCGCTCCACTAAACCCCTCACCGCGCCAACATGCTCTTTGTGGATGACCAAAAGCGTATCGGAAGTATCCACGATAATCAAATCTTCCAGACCAATCCCAGCGATGAGGCGTTTATCCCCTACCACCAGATTGCCACTGGATTCTTCCAGAATGATGTCGCCTCTAAGGCTGTTACCCTTTCCGTCAGTTGGTAAAAGCGTCTTTAGGCTTGCCCAGTTGCCCACATCCAGCCAGTCCATGTCCACTGGGATGACTGCCACCCGTTTGGCGTTTTCCATAACGCCATAGTCGATGGTTTGTTTCTCAATCTCCGTCCAGGTTTCCGCCAAGACTTCATCGTAATTCCCTTCCTTCAGAGAAACGGCTATGCGCATTAAACTGGTGTATAAGGCGGGCATTTGAATGCGGAATTCTTCCAATATCCGACTCACTTTCCAAACAAACATGCCACTGTTCCAGCTGTAGTTGCCCAGCGCGAGCATCTTTTGGGCTTTGGCACTGTT
>JAAZIH010000168.1 GCA_012800995.1 Chloroflexota bacterium | reverse complement strand
GATGATATCCAAGATGGAACAGCAGGAAAAAACAATCAACAGCATCGCTGAAATCGTGGGCTCAAGCAGGCAGAATGTAAAAAAGATGCTGAACCTCTTGGCGGGCAAAGGTTACGTGATGATTGAAAAATCAAGCAGCGATAAAAGAGCTTTGAACGTAAATCTGACCCAAAAAACCTGGCAATACTTTTCGGATCATGACGCCCTGGCAACCAGCGAGATAAACAAGCTGTTTTCCGCTTTTTCTATGGATGAAATTGACCATTTGGCCAGCGCCCTGAAAAAACTGCTTAACGCCTTTGAAACTTATGAAATGGAGAATAAAAACAATGATTAAAGAAAAACGCCTGTTCATCGTTTTGAGCGCCTTGATCATCGCCCTGTCCCTGGTTGTCACGATTTGTGGGGTGTGTTCGTTTGATATGACGCGGTCCTACTATGTCACCAATCAATATGGCGAGCAGATTCAGATTTGGGGTTCAGGCGTCTACCGTCACGACAGTTATTTTAAGGTGCCCATTTTTGTGGGCTCTGACCTTACCGTGTTGGTTTTTGTCATTCCATTCGCTATTTTCGCTTTTTGGAAAACCATTCAAGAGGATAGTTTTGAAAATCTCCTCCGCAGTTTCAGCGTCATCAGTTTGCTGCTTTATTACTCCGCGAGCATAAGCTTTGGCGTCACATATAACGTGTTGCATTTGGTGTACATCGCCTTGTTTGGTGCCTGTTTCTTTGGCGCGGGTTTGCTGCTGGCGAAACTCCATTCAATCGCTGTGCAGGAAGGCAAAACTTATACCTACAACATTACAAAGGGGATGAAAGCCTTTTTGCTGATAGCAGGCCTGGCGCTATGTGTGGCCTGGCTCCCGGATATCATTAGCTCGCTGGTGAAGGGGACTTCGCTGGAGCTCATCGAAGTTTACACCACCGAAATTACCTATGTGCTGGATATGGGCATCATCAGCCCGCTGATGTTTCTCACTTATGGCTTGATTAAGCGCCAGGACTTTATGGGATACATTCTCCTGCGCATGAGTTTTTTGGTGTGTATCGGGGTCGGTATCATGTTGCCTGTGCAGTCGGTTTTTCAGTTGCTGTCCGGTTACGAGATTACCATCCCCGTCATCGTTACCAAAGTGGCGATATTCGTCCTGCTGGCGGGCTTCGCCTCGGTCTTCAATCACCGCTTGAAGAAAAACACAAGGAAACTGGAGTCTGTAGCTGGATAAGATGGCGCTTTTCTTGCTACCACCCTATTCCTTGCCTGGGAAGACAGACGAAAAGAGCTCTACGAAATCTCCCATCCATTCACTTTCAGGGTTTCCGTCCATGTAAAAGTTGATTTTCTCACCGGACTCGTATTCGCAGTGGAGATGAGAGGGCTCATATTCATAAGGTAAGCCACTGGTCACTTTGTCGATGCCGTTATAGCTCGCCAGCTTGTGTTTATCGATTATCTCCTGCAGGCTGACCAGAAATTCTGCGCCGACTATAATTCTTGTCTCCTCATCTTCGAGTGTCCAGGTAAGTTCAACTGTTCCGTCATCCTGTTTTTCCGCAGCAAAATCGTAGCGTGTATAGCCGCCCTGTTCGTCTGGGTAAACAAACCAGGTTCTAAAAGACTCGATGTCCTTTGATTCGATTGTCTTAGGCGCGTTTTTATTTGAAAAATCGGTCACACCACCTGGCATCACCTCTTCATGATCAGGCGAAAGTGTACACGAAGCCAGGATGATTATCAGCACGGAAATAAGAATAAAATACAACGGTTTCATATTGAGTTCCTCGTCATTATTCGTTGCCACTGAATTATAGAGCGGGGCTTGGAAGTGATATTATAGGCCATCCGCGCGATACAGTTTACTCAATTTCTGGCGCCTGATAGGCTTCCGCATCATCCCAGTAAAGTGGTACGTCATTTTGCGATTCCAGCACCACTTGTACCATGACAAATTCAACTTCTCTGTCTGCCAGGATTTCCGGGACTTCGAAAAGAATCTCGGCTGCCAGCCATTCTCCGGGTGACTCCGAAAGTTCATATAGCTTGCTCCAGGCATAACTATTCTCCAGGATATTGCCTTCGGAGTCCATAGGATGCATATTCAGCCACAGATAACCGTAGGGCCGACTTGCTGGTGGGGTGTAATAGTGTACGCGGGAGGTAAACAGCCCCGGCTCTACCGGAACTATTTGAGACATGGCGCCATAAGACCAATGGTTATGAGCTTTTACACTCTGGAGTCCAGTTCGCACAAATGCGGGGTTATCAATTCTCGTTAACGTGCCGGGGTCTTCCACCCATGGAATCCAGTCATCTTCCGGCTGGCCTAAGTCTCCCAAAGGTCCTTCTTCAAAAGAGGGGTCAGATATAAGGTTTTCACCATTAAAACGGCTGACAATCAAGCGGCAGAACTCCCTGCTATAGGAAGGGGTCATTGCTCCTGCCAGTTCCATAACACGATTCAGGACTGACCCGCCATCTGCTTCATGTTGCTCGATATAGTCAACAATTGCCCATAACGGGCTTGGATTGAGGCTGTCATCGGCCAAAACTTCTTCGAAATATTCCACAGGATTATTGATTAAAGGATCGGAATCATTCAACAAAGCCGAATATCTGGCCAGAGCGATGTCGCGCATTTGGTGTAGCTGATCGAGAAAACCGTCCTTTAGTATTTCAAGAGCCTCAGCTTCAGTCAGATCGCTAAAGGTATGGGGGTAGGCAAGCGTGGTTGCCTCTTGCAAATCATAAAATTTGCGTATGGCTTCCAGACGTTTAATCTGATTCGCGTTGCCACTATTCTGCACCGCATCCCAGGCATTATCGAGATGCTCACGCGCGACCGTTAATTTTTGCAGAGGTATGCCATCTAAATAGTCGAAGGAATTAAACCAAAGGTAGGTGAAATTTTTGCATTTTTCAAACCACTTGCTTTGTGGAATGTCCTCAGTCCATATTTCTTCCCAAACTTCGTAGAAGGCTGCCAGATGCGGTGCTGCCTCCTCGCCAACGGCTTTATGGTACCAGCGATTTTCCAAATCCTCCAGAGAAGATTGCGGATCCCAGTAGAGCATGGCAAACACATGCGGTTTTGGGCCTTCATCAATGCTGAACATCGCCTCGGAGAAGAGAAACTTTAGGCCATTAGCTTGAGCAAACTGCAGGTTTTCCTGCAACTGTGTATTGTATATACGTGGCACGAGATACGCGGAGCCATAATCATAGCTGTACCAGCCCAGCTGATCGCTTCGTTCCAGCCAGTCCTGCGTTATTTGATGCCCCTGAGCTTCCTGATCCGGGTCGACCCAGGCTGACCGGTCCTTGGTGATATAGGGAATCATGCTTTCGTGGAATTTCAATCCTGGCTCTTTGGGGGGATCGTTTAGGTTCCGATAAGCAATCATGCCAAACTTAATATTTCTTCCGGGAAACGCGGCCAGAACCTTTTCAATGACCGCGTTGCTCCACTTGCAATAGAGGTCGGTCATATGCACAAGACCCTCGCTGTTCAGGCCATGGATTGCCTCCTGCTCGGCCAGTTCCTGCTCGCAATACCCTCCCGAATCGTTGACACCTAATGACACACTAAGCAAATCCGGATCATTCTTTAGCAGGGTGATAATCTCGCTGGCGGCGACTTCGATGGTACCCGGTTCCGAAAAGCGCGGTTGCCAGGCAATTTCATCAACAGGACGGTAATGCTCGCCATCGTGGATGGGATAGTATTCCGGATGTTCGTCATAGTATTTGTCGGGATCGAAATAATAGTGGAGGGCATGACTAAAGTTGCCCATTTTTGTGTGAGAATATACCTGCAAGCCTTGATTTAGCAGCCAGTCGATGGGGGGCTGAATGTTGTAGGCATAGCGAACATTAAAGGCGGGGGCTGAAGATACCAGCACCTGAGGGATGGCTATTTTATCCCGACTGGGTGTGTCCGCTCCGTAAGGTCCTGGCATCAGCCATTCAACATCGAGATATTTTCTAAGAAAGGCGGCGGCCCCATAGCGCACACCAAGAGGCGTGGGCGATTGAATAACCACATTGTCGGCATACGGCGCGAAGACGTAGCCATGATTACCGTCAAAATCAGCTTCGGCGTTCAAATCGATTAGGGTTTGCTCCAGAGCGGGATGAGGGTTGAGCCCGTTCCAGCCGAGATTGATTTTTATTTTCCCAGCAATGCTTCCCGCCTTTGGGGAACGGCGGAAATCGAATGCTGAAATTTGTGGCAGTTCATGTCCGGTCGCGTCCAGGAAATGCTTCCTGATTAACGCTGCGGCGTCAGTGATATATTCATATTCCGTGTCCGTTAAGTTGCCTTGATTGCGAACAACCAGAACGGCCTTAACTTCATTGTTTTCGAATAAAATGAGATTCGATCTGACGACCTGAGCGGATGTCGGAGCGAGATTAAACGCTATTGCCATGAGAAATATCAGCGTGGCAAGAAGAACAGCAAGGTTTTGCTTGTGTCTGTTTATTAAGTTAATATCAATACTACGCTTCATCAAATCACCTCCTTATTGATTGTGCCAATAG
>JAAZIH010000167.1 GCA_012800995.1 Chloroflexota bacterium | reverse complement strand
GTATACAGAAAACCAGGTGACTGATTAAGATCTTCAAGTGTTTTGACCGCGTTTGAACCAAGGGATGCCCAGGCCAGTTGCGCTTCCTGAACCCGGCCTGTCATGGTGTAAGCGTTTATAGCGTTGCGCAGATAAACTACCCTTTCATCGGCTCGAAGATGTTCAGCGCTGGCATCTTTCCATTTGACAGGAAAAACACCCCATGCCAGTATTAATCCCAGGATTAAGCCAATAACACCCGTAAAGATGGCAAGATTACGGGGCACTTTCAATTTTTCTCTAAATTCAGAAAGGAAGTTTTCCATTTGGTACCTCATATGCATATAGCGTTATATATAAATAGGTGCATGTTTTATACCAGCCAATCAAAATAAAAAAGCCCCCACTTTATAATACAGAGGCTTTTTAACAGTTTATGCAAGCTGTGGTTATTAAAACTTAGACAAGTTTTCCGTTAATTTGAGGGAAAGTCAATTTACAATCTGTACAAACCGCATTATCTGCACTCTTTTCGGTCAGCAGACCGCCACAACTGGGACAACTTTCTTCCATTGGTTTTTGCCAGGACGCAAATTCACATTCTGGATAGCGACTGCAGCCATAGAATATCTTTCCTTGCTTGGTGCGCTTTTGGATAACCTCACCCTCCTGGCAGCTTGGACAAACCATATCGAGCTTTACAGGAATGTTTTCTGTATAGCGACAAGCTGGGAAAGTACTACAACTTATAAAATCGCCAAAACGACCCGAACGCATTACCAGGGGCTGACTACATTCAGGACATGCTCGTCCAATTTCCTTTGGTGCAGGCTTTCTGTTAGGCATATTTTCAGCGGCGTAATCCAAACGTTTCTCAAAAGGCGTATAGAATTCCTGCAAAACCTCAACCCATTCCGCGTTGCCCTCTGCAATTTCGTCAAGCTCTTCTTCCATGCGGGATGTAAACTTAATGTCCACAATTTCCGGAAAGAATTCCACCAACAAATCATTTACGATAAAGCCGATTTCGGTTGGTACCAACATTCGTTTCTGGCGTTCCACGTAACCACGGGTTTGGATGGTTGAAATAATTGGCGCGTATGTGCTTGGACGACCAATGTCGTTTTCCTCCAAAGTCATAATGAGCGATGCTTCTGAATACCGTGACGGAGGTTGAGTGAATTTTTGCTCATAGTTCAGGTCATCCAAAATTTGCTCTTTACCTTCTTCCAAAATCTCTTTGAAAAGACTAACCATTTCTGGGTTTTCAGAATTATCACTATTAGCAGGAGGATAGACCGATCGAAAACCAGGGAAAACAGTTTGGCTGGCAGTTGCCCGCAATAGGTATTGATGGGCTACAGATTGACCAGCTATATCCAGGCTTAAGGTTTCCACCACCTGAGGTTCCATCTGGCTGGCAACAAATCGCTGCCAGATGATTGTGTAAAGCCGATGCTGCTCTGGCGTTAAGAAAGGCTGCATTTTATCGGGTGTGCGGTAAACCGATGTCGGACGAATAGCCTCATGAGCCTCCTGAGCAGTCTTGGCACGCGTTCGATATTGGGCAGGCTTGGCAGGTAAATAGTCTTCACCGTACTCGTTAGCAATAAAACCACGCACCTCGCTTATAGCCTGTGTTGATACATTCACAGAGTCGGTACGCATATATGTAATCAAACCGGTTTCTTCAGAACCACTCAGCTTGATACCTTCATAGAGCTGTTGCGCAACCATCATCGTTCGGTTTGCCAAAAAGCCCAAGCGACTGGACGCGTCCTGTTGCAGGGTGCTGGTAATATATGGCGCGCTGGGTCTGTTGCGGCGTGTGCTCTGTTTTTTCTCGGCGAGTTTGTAATTCGCCTGTTTCATATCAGCAACCGTTGCGAGCGTGTCATTCTCATTACCGAGATTTAGGTCTACGGCATCAATTTTAAGCAGTTTTGCTTCATATTGAGCGTTATGACCAACTTGATGAATAACAGCAGAAACAACCCAATATTCAACCGGCACGAAGTTTTGTATTTCGCGCTCCCGCTCGACAACCAGTCGTACGGCAACGGATTGCACACGTCCAGCAGAAAGGCGACTCCGCACTTTATTCCACAACAGGGGGCTTACTTTGTAGCCAACCAAACGATCTAAAATGCGACGTGCCTGTTGCGCGTCGACCAAATCCATGTCCAGTGTTCGGGCATTTTTGAAAGCCGCATCAATGGCTGGTTTGGTAATTTCATGAAAGACAACGCGTTTGGTCTTGTTTTCCGGTATATCCGCAGATTCCATCAGATGCCATGCGATGGATTCACCTTCGCGGTCAGGGTCAGTCGCCAGATAGACTTCGGGGCTTTTTTCAGCAATTTCAGCAATTTTCTTGACCAATTTTGATTTGTCATTAGGCACACGATATTCGGGCGCGAAATCATTTTCAGGATCGACACTCAAACGTGATGCTAAAAGGTCACGCACATGGCCGTATGATGCGACAACCTTGTACTTATTTCCCAGGAACCTGCCAATGGTTTGCGCTTTTGCTGGTGATTCTACAATCACCAGGGGTTTGCCTAATCCATCCATGCTAATACGATCCGCAAAATTTGGACCAACAGAACTTTTTCCACGTCTGCTTATTTTTGCAGAAGGCTTACTTCCCTTTTTAGCTTTTTTGGACGTTTTAGCAGCTGCTTTAGAGGCTTTCTTTTCGATTACAGGCTTTTCCATGCCATCATGCGCAGGTGTAGCGCCCATTTTAAACACATTCGTGCCACATTCAGGGCACACACCCCGAGTACCAGGCACACCATTCGCGGTGAAAACAGCTGTCGTTTCGGGGATTTCCCGTTTCTCTTTGCATTTCAAACAATATATTTCCATAATAACTCCGCACGTATCGCAATTGCTAAATACGCGCCCTATAATACCATATCCATAAAAAAGTCGAGAAAATGATGTATAAATTAAGCTCAAATTAACCAATTTGCCAGGGTTTTACAGCCCGATAGTCTTGATTGTTCTCTTGAGTAACAAAACCTTTTAGCTGCATCATAGTCAAAGTGGCATTTAGCTTCTCTATCGGCATGTCCAGTTTCGCGCAAAGGTCGTCAACGTGCATACCGTTAGTGCCCAATGCCTGATAAACACGCTCTTCAAGTGGACTAAGATCTATTTTTTCTTGTGGTTGACTAATCTTTTGTTTTTCAAGTCCCAAGTGAGAGACCACTGTAGCTGGATTGGTCATCGGAATGGCACCCTCGCCGATTAAGGCGTTAGTGCCTTTGCTCATTGGCGAAAGGACAGAACCCGGAACCGCGAAGACATCCCTACCTTGCTCAACAGCGAATTTTGCGGTGATTAACGCCCCACTACGCTCACCTGCTTCAATCACTATCGTGCCTCTGGAAAGACCGGAAATGATGCGGTTTCTTGGTGGAAAATTGATTCCTTCAGGTTTTGTTCCAGGCGGATAGTCGCTAATTACCGCGCCGTTATTGATAATCTTTTCAGCCAGTTTTCGGTGCTCAGGTGGGTAAATAACATCCACACCGGAGCCCAATACCGCGATAGTTCGTCCACCAATTTCCAGCGCGGCATGATGCGCTATCGCATCCACACCTCGCGCCAAGCCACTCACGATGGTAATTCCATGCCCGGCAAGATAAGCAGCTGTATCCTTACACAGTTGCTTGCCATAACTGGTCACATTCCGTGTGCCAACGATGGCCATAGCCAGATTGTCTGCCTCAGTAATCTCACCCAGACAGTAAAGCACAGGTGGAGGTTGCGCTATTTCAAGCAAATAAGGCGGATATGGCTCATCAGACCAAATGAGCACTTTGATTCCTTTTGAATCAAGTTTTTCTTTTACCTCAACTGGGTCAAAGCTTCGTTTTGTTTCACGAAGTGTTTGAATGAGTTTTTCGGTCATCCCCGCTTCTTTAAGGGCTTCTTCTGAAGCTTGCCATGCCACACTCAGCGTTCCAAAAAAATTCAATAATTTTCTAAAACGCACAGCGCCCATGCCACGCACGTGGCTAAAAGCCAGCCAAGCCTCTCGCTCTAACATCTTATCGCAACCCTTCCAGCAAACGCACTTCCAACCGCTTATCAGCAAGATCGACTTTTAACACAACTTCAGGAATAGCGGGAATAAGGAGTTCTTTCCCTTCAAGGTCTTCGACAATATACACGTCATTTGCACCGGTTTGCAAAACTGCTTCCAAAGTACCCAAATATTCATCCGCTTCGTATACTTCGAGACCAATCAACTGATGATGGTAATACTCACCATCAGGCAAAGCTGGGATATCATCAACACTCACAAAAGCCATCTGATTGATCAGCTCACTTACCGCTTCAGGGCTGTCATAACCGTCAAACTTAACAAGCATTAAGTCCCCTTTCCAGCGCGTTCCCGTAACCTTATGAGCCACATGATCTTCGCCAAGATAGAGCGTTTTACCTCGGCGAATGCGTTCCGGAAAATCAGTGTCCACCCGCATAGTGATCTCCCCATTTACGCCATGCGGGCGTTGAAGTTTTCCGACCAATACAAAGGCAGGCTCGCGTTTATTCGAGCCTGCGTTTCCTTTTTGGGTGTTTTTTGCTTTATTGAGCATTATTCAGGCTCAACCACATCCATAATTACTTGCATACCTTCGCGAGAAGCAGCAGCACGCAACAGATGGCGGATTGAGTTAGCAACACGTCCTTGCTTTCCGATGACACGGCCGATATCTTCCGTGCCAACTGAAAGTTTCAAATGGACTGTGTTGTCTTCAACAGAGCTCTCAACCTTAACTGCATCAGGATCATTAACCAGACCCTTGGCGATGAACTCTAATAAGTCATGTAATTTTTTGTCGTTCATATAAACCTTCTAAAAAATTAATCGCTATGTGTCGTCCGGGGATTTGTAACCCGGCTATCGTAGGTCTTAGCTGCTTCGGCAAGCAAAGTTTCCACGTCTTCACCAGCTTTATGACGTTTAAATCGTTCGTCCAACCCAACCTGTTTAAACAATTTTTCAACTGTTTCAGAAGGTTGCGCGCCAACACCAAGCCAATAGTAAATGCGATCTTCTTTGAACACAATTGTGTTGGGTTTGGTGCGTGGGTTGTAATGCCCAACGATTTCAATAAAGCGTCCATCACGTGGGCTTTCTTTATCAGCTACAACCACACGATAATGGGCTTGGTGTGCGGAACCGACCCGTCTTAGTCGAATACGTACCATCGATATTTACTCCTTAAATCTTTTCAATTCTCTTTGGCCCGTGCTCTTGTTAAAGGCTGAGAGAATGCTGAAGGGGCATTGTCCTTCTCCTCAAGCTCAGGTTTAACCAAATAACCTATGAATAATACCATGCTTTGCAAATTATTGTAAAGATGTTTT
>JAAZIH010000166.1 GCA_012800995.1 Chloroflexota bacterium | reverse complement strand
TGTCGTTGTTTCAACCCCGTTTGCTTTCAGCGTTTCGAGTAACTCTTTTGTAAAATGCAGTCCAGCGGTTGGCGCGGCAGCTGAGCCAGGGGTCTTGTTGAAAACAGTCTGATAGCGTTCCGGGTCTCCACCATAGCCATGAATATAAGGTGGCAAGGGCACATGTCCGGCCTTGTCAAAAAAAACTTCAATCGGCGCATCGAAACGAACAAGGCGTTTGGCACCTTCCAAGACACCGACTACTTCCGCCTGGGGTCCATCATTGACCTGTAAACGCTTGCCAGCTTTCATACCACTGCCACCCATCAAACAGTCCCATTCAAGCTCATTGCGTTTTTTGAGGAGCAATATTTCAAGGCGACCTAAACCGGGCAACTTTTGTCCATACAACCTTGCTGGTATTACCCGTGTTTGGTTCAGCACCAGCAAATCACCTTTTTTCAGATAGTCACCAAGATCGTAAAAATGTTTGTGTTCGAGTTCTTGCGTATCACGGTTGTAAACCAACAAACGTGAATGATCGCGTGGTTCAATCGGTGTCTGCGCGATACATTCCTGAGGCAAGTTGTAATCAAAATCAGAAGTTTTGAGCATTTTCGGGTAGTTGTTTAAATATTAGAAGGCTACTCTTCGCCGAAAAGATCTAATTGACTTTTCGGACTTGTGTACGGTCTGCTAAGATGCTCATAAGCCAACTGGGTTGCCACACGACCTTGCGCTGTACGATCAATAAATCCCAACTGCAAAAGATAAGGCTCGACCACGTCCATAATGGTGTCTGCCTCTTCACTCACCGATGCCGCGATGGTATTAAGTCCCACAGGTCCACCATTATATTTGTCGATTATGGTCAATAAAATACGTCGATCCATTTCATCCAAGCCCATGCCATCAATATTCATCAGGTTCAGCCCAGCTTCTGCTACATCACAGCTAATACGCCCATCCGCTTTTACTTCAGCATAATCACGCACTCTGCGCAACATGCGCAAGGCGATACGTGGCGTGCCACGCGCGCGTCGGGCAATTTCAACGATACCCTCTTCATCCGCGGGAACCTGTAAAAGGCGCGCGCCACGGCGGATAATATCGCCAAGCGCTTTTTCATCGTAATAATCAAGGCGATACACCGCACCAAAGCGCGCCCGCAAGGGTGCTGTTAGCAAAGCCAATCGGGTCGTCGCGCCCACGACTGTAAAACGGGGCAGCTTCAGGCGCACCGACTTGGCAGCTGGACCTTTTCCAATCACGATATCCAGCGCGTAATCTTCCATCGCGGGATAAAGGATTTCTTCAACCTGACGCCCCAAACGATGCACTTCATCAATAAACAGGATGTCGCCAGCCCGCAAGTTGGTTAGGATGGCTGCCAAATCGCCGGCACGTTCAATCGCTGGTCCTGAAGTGATTTTGATATTCACACCCATCTCTGCTGCGAGAATATGCGAAAGCGTTGTTTTCCCAAGTCCAGGCGGGCCATAAAACAAGACGTGATCCAAAGCTTCCTGCCGTTGCTTCGCGGCTTGAATTTGAATGCGCAAATTGTCTTTGACCGCGTCCTGTCCAATCAAATCATCCAGGGTGCTGGGTCTTAACGCGCTATCTATGGGATCATCCAAAGTAGCCTTGCCACTCAGGACACTGTCTTCACTCTTTTTACTCATTTCCAAAATTATACCCGAAACTCACTACCAATCCCGGATTTGATAGGTATAATAAGCCCATTAGCATAACATTGGAGCCTATATGAATTTATCTATCGTCATTCCGGTCTATAACGAAGAAAAAAACCTTCCCGAACTTTACGAGCGCCTTGAAGCGGCTTTATCACCTTTGGGACACCCCTGGGACGTTACCTTTGTGGACGATGGCAGCCGCGATAAAAGCCTGGAGGTTCTAAAAGCATTGCATTTTGCCAATCCAGACAAAGTGCGGGTCGTCGTATTTCGCCGCAACCATGGCCAAACCGCAGCGATTAGTGCTGGAATCGACCATTCCAAAGGCGATGTTGTCATTCTGATGGACGCTGATCTGCAAAATGACCCGGCTGATATTCCCATCCTTTTGGAAAAACTAGATGAGGGCTATGATGTCGTCAGTGGCTGGCGCAAAGACCGTCAGGACAACAAACTCACCCGTAATTTACCCTCCCACATCGCTAACGGGCTGATTTCAAGATCTACTGGTGTGAGATTGCATGATTATGGCTGCACGCTCAAAGCCTATCGGCGTGAAATTATCGATAACGTGAAACTTTATGGCGAGATGCACCGCTTTATACCGGTCTACGCCTACGAAGCTGGCGGAAAGATCACCGAAGTAGTCGTGCGACACCACCCCCGCAAACATGGCAAGGCGAATTACGGACTTGAACGCACTTTCAAAGTCGTTTTAGACCTCATTACAGTTAAATTCCTGATGGCTTTTTCTAAAAAACCTATTTACCTCTTTGGTGGTGTTGGTAT
>JAAZIH010000165.1 GCA_012800995.1 Chloroflexota bacterium | reverse complement strand
TCAGGTTTGAAAATCGCTCGGATTATGATGTTTGGCAAGTCCATTAAGCAAGAGCTCAGACGTATGATTTCCCCCGAACGCGCGGTGCCCATCGTTATTGAAGGCAAGCAGATTGATGCAATCAATCAACGCAGTACAACTTTTTACATTATTACCTACCTGGCTGTTTTTTTGGTTTTGTTGGCCTTGATAAGCATTGATACCAGAAGCTTCACGAGTGCGTTTAACGCGGTCATTGCCACGCTCAATAACGTTGGACATGGTGCTGACTTTTTCGGAGCATCACTCCCATACAGTCAGCTAAGCGCTCCTACGAAACTGCTGATGTGTTTGGCGATGATTATGGGCAGACTTGAAATTTACCCGGTGCTTTTGCTTTTCTTCCCAGCCACGTGGCGAAAAACATAATAAAACTTAAAAAAATGTACACGTAAAGTTCTACATTTGTTTTTATATCTGATTTATCTCGTGTAAAATGGCTTTTATCAACAGGAAACAAAGAATGGTACAAAAGAAACAAAGCCAGACTAAAAGTAAAAAAAGTCCTAAAAAGGACTATGCTAAATCAGCTAAAGCCAAAGCAATAAAAACACCATCCAGGAAAACAAAGAGCAAAAAGCTAAGTCCCTGGCTTTTGTTATTGTTGCTTATTCCCGTTGCCTTAACATTCTTCCTCATCAATAATTACCAGAATAAAAAGCTTTCCCGCGTATCAAATCAAGTGACAATCGAACAAGGAACGGATGTTTTTCCTGCTGAAATCAGTGTCAGTGAAGCATACACCATGTATTCCAATGGCGCTTTTATGCTCGACGTTCGTGAACCGCATGAATGGCGGGATGGTCATATCCCAGGCGCGACCTTGATTCCCCTGGAAGAGCTGGTATTTGCTTATCAGACATTGCCGGATTCAGAACCAATCGTTGTCGTGTGTCGATCTGGCAATCGCAGTGCCCAAGCTCGCGATTTTCTAAAGACCGTTGGTTTTACGCAAGTAACCAGCATGGCAGGTGGCATGAATGATTGGAAAGCCGCTGGTTTTGATTGGGTAATGGGCGACTAATTGCCATTTTGTTCCAAATTCTTAGCAATAATCACGCAATGAACCCTACCATCCATTATTGGATTCCGCCAAAAAAGCTTTATTAAGGGTATCATTAGCCTAAGATAGGAGTAGAAATCATGGAACCTCAACTCTTGGCAATTGACCTTGGCACGCAATCTTGTCGCGCGCTTGTATTTGACCCAAAAGGCAACCTTATTGCCAAATCCCAAATTTCAATTGACACATTCTCAACCCCTGAACCGGGTTGGGTTGAACAAGACCCCGAGCAATTCTGGCAAGTTGTTTGTGAAGCCTGCCAGGCGGTTTGGGAGATGCCTGGCGTTCGCAAAGACGCTGTTTTGGGCGTTTCAATCACCACCCAGCGTTCCACGGTGATTAATCTTGGCGCGGATGGTAAACCTTTACGCCCAGCCATTCATTGGTCAGACCAACGGCGTACGCCTGGTCTAAAGCCAATCGGAGGTTTTTGGGGGATAGCGTTTTTCTTTGCTGGTGTGAGACCGACCGTTTCTTATCTGATGGCTGAAGCAGAAGCAAACTGGATCATGCGCAACCAACCTGAAATCTGGGAAAAAACACATAAATACATGTTGCTTTCGGGCTATATGCACTATCGCTTGACTGGTGAATTGGTTGAGTCAGTGGGCAATATGGCTACCTATATGCCTTTTGACTACAAAAAACAGAGCTGGTCGGGCAAGCTTGACTGGAAGTGGAAAGCTGTTCCCATTGAAAAAGAGAAGCTGATGCCCCTTGTGCCACCAGCCACTTTAATCGGACACATTACGAAAGAAGCTGCTGAAGCGACTGGCATTCCGGAAGGTTTACCTTTATATACTGCGGCTTCAGATAAAGCCTGTGAAGTGATTGGCGCGGGATGTGTTGAGCCCAATATTGCTTGTTTAAGCTTTGGTACAACGGCCACGATTAACACCACGCATTACAAATATGTTGAAGCTGTGCCTCTGCTTCCGCCTTATCCCGCCGCGATTCCCAATGCTTACTCGCTTGAAATTCAGCTTTATCGGGGTTTTTGGTTAGTTTCGTGGTTCAAACGCGAATTTGGTCACAACGAACAGCGTCTCGCACAAAAACGCGGCGTACCAACCGAGGCGCTCTTTGACGATTTAATTAATTCTGTACCGGCAGGCTCTTTAGGCTTGATGACCCAGCCATACTGGGCGCCTGGCTTAAAATTACCCGGGCCAGAAGCCAAGGGCGCGATTATCGGTTTTGGCGACATCCACACGCGGGCACACGTGTATCGCTCGATGATTGAAGGCATTGGATACGCCCTGCGCGAAGGCGCGGAGCGTACCAGCAAGCGCAGTCGCATACCGATTGAAGCTATTCGTATCGCTGGTGGTGGCTCGCAAAGTCCTGCAGCGATGCAAATCGCGGCAGATATTTTTGGCTTGCCAGCCAGCCGACCGCATGTTTATGAAGCCAGCGGTTTGGGTGCGGCAATCGATTTGGCAGTTGGTTTGGGCATCCATTCTGATTTCAAGGTTGCGGTAAATGAGATGTGCAGGGTGAAGGATACATTTGAACCTAACCCC
>JAAZIH010000164.1 GCA_012800995.1 Chloroflexota bacterium | reverse complement strand
CGGTAGGTGAGCTTAGGTAAAAACTCTTGACAGATATTGTTCTTGAGGTGTATTATTTAATTATTATGATGTTATAACATGTTGGAGATACATGGCAAAGTATCAAGACGTTAAAAGATCATTATTTGAGCGCATCCAATCCGGGGAGTTTTCTGCTGGCGGTGCGCTTCCATCTGAGCGCGAGTTAATAGAACAATACCAGGTTAGTCGGATTACCGTCCGCCATGCCATCACCGGGCTGGTTAATGAGGGGCTTCTCTATTCAGTTCAAGGTAAGGGGACCTTTGTTCAATCCCGAGGTCGGAATCTACACCTGGTACGCCTCACCAGCTGTACTGAAGATATTCGAAACCTGGGTTACACCCCATCAAAAAAAATCATCTCAAAAGAAATACAAATCCCAGCCGCGAATATTCGTGAGGATCTTGAGTTAGATCATGGTGAAGATACCCTTTATCTCGCCCGAATTTATTACGCCAATAAAAAGCCTGTAAATTTCACAATTACAAACTTAGCTTACCGACATTTTCCCGGGATTGAAGTAATCGATTTTGGTGTTGTCTCCCTCTACGAAACCCTTGAGACGAAGTATGGTTTAGAAATTCTTCGTGCCAAGCGAAAAATTGAGGCCGCAATGCCATCAAAGCAAATCGCTGATTACCTGATGATGAATATTAGCACACCGATATTGCTTTTTTCCTGCATCACATACGGAAAGCTGGATGGGATCGAATTTCCTTTTGAATCTTACATCAGTTGGTATCGGAGCGACCGTTTTTCGTTTTATATCGATCAGGTTGGAGGAGGTGAGGCCGCTTCAGAAGAAAACTAATTTCCTCCAATGTAAATCAAGCTCATCAATATCGAACCTATTTTAAGGAGAAAGAAATGAATATAAAGAAAGTTTCAAAAATCGTTGTTTTACTTTTAGTTGCCGTTATGGTTTTAACGGCATGTGGCGCAACTCAGCCAACCGGCACGGGCCCCAAAACATCAGATCTTAAGGTTGGTGTTGTTTGTTCGGCCGCGGGCCAAAACGATACTGGTTATAACAAGGCCTTGGTCGAAAAAGTCAAACAATTGGCAGGAGAAAATGGTTTCCATGCCCAAATCATTGAGCCAACAAGCGGTGTTCCGAATGCTCTCGAAACCCTTGCGGATGATGGCTACAACCTGGTCTTCTCAATGGAATATGACTTTGAAGCATTGGTTAATGGGGTAGGTGGCGCAAAACCAATCGCTGAGCAATATCCAAATACCACGTTCATCGTTTTTAACGATAACCCCAATGTTGACGAAGCCGGCAATGTTAAACACAAGAATGTTTATAGTGTGCTTTTCAACGTCAACGAACCGTCCTACCTGGCTGGGTACCTTTATGTCTTAGTTAACGAAGAACAGGCCAAACTGTTCGGTGATGGATACAAGATGGTTCCTCCTGATGCTGCCAGAGTAGCTGGTTTCGTGGGCGGAACCAATTCCAATGGCATTCTTGTCTTCGGATATGGCTTCATCCAGGGCATGAATGATGCCGCAACAGAATTGGGCGTGAAGTATGAATACCTCGCCAAAAACGATGCGGGGTTCTCTGATCCAGCGCTCGGAAGCACCATAGCCGGCACATTCTACGACAATAATGCCAATGCGGTCTTTGCTGTCGCGGG
>JAAZIH010000028.1 GCA_012800995.1 Chloroflexota bacterium | reverse complement strand
GCGTTACTCATACTGACAAAAAGGCGGTTTTGGTTGAGCGCTTCAAGGTCACCCGGGGCGTTGGACGAACACACCATATAAGCTAAAACGTCTGAAACAACCTGGACGCTAACCGGCACCATGCCCGGACAGGTGTTGGGGCTGTAATCTTCCCATGTCAAACCAGCGTCAATCGTGCGCAACATTTTTCCGTTACCATAGGCGATACCAAAAGTTGGAGAGCCAAAATCGCTAAATTCAATTTGGTCACGGCTTGAAACGTACTGCCAGCTATCGCCGGCATCTTCAGTTTTGCACCAGTGGGTGACGGTTGTGTCGCGTTCGGCGATGCTTGCCTTGATGGCAAGGTATGCCGTCGTGGTGTTGATGCGTCGCACAGGGAAGGGTTCCCACATGTCCGCTTCGCCAAAAACAGGCAAGTTTTCACAGTTTTTCTTTTCCCAGCTTTGACCACCGTCCGCGGTACGATAAAGATAAAGATTCTCAACAACGGGCTCAAAACCAGTGATAAAGCCAACATTGGCATCCAAAAAGGTGATACCGTTTTTGCTGCCCGAATGAGGCATAATATCAGAAGATTGTCCGGGTTCGTGGCTAAAGACAGTTTGCCAGGTTTTACCACCATCAATGGTTTTATTTAATGCTACGTACTCCGAGCCAGCAGCAAGTCCTAAACTTGAAAGTATGTAGCCTTCAGTGCTGCTGATGAAGTACATTTGCCCACCAGGAAAATCCAGTTCGATTGTTTCCCAGGACTCGCCACCATCGCCGGTTCTGTAAAGCAAGCTTTTTTCTTCGGGGCGGTTGAGCAAAATGTAGCCCGTTCTTCCGCTGGTGAAAAAGCTTGAAATCATGGGATAGTCGCGTATTTGCTGAGCTAAGTCGGGTGGGGTAGCGGTGACCCAGTGTTCACCAAAGTTGGTAGTACGATAAAAAGCTGTTTTATCAACGTTATTCGCCCAACCTTGCCCGCCGAGGAATATTTTGGTTTGGTAAATGGGTCCGAGATAGCGTGGAGTATGTGTGGGGGCTTTGTTGGCTTCGCCGGGAGCCTGAGTGGCTTCCTGATTGAGTGGGTCTGGCGTGTTTTCGTTG
The DNA here is from genome assembly GCA_012800995.1 of Chloroflexota bacterium. Taxonomy (GTDB): domain Bacteria; phylum Chloroflexota; class Anaerolineae; order Anaerolineales; family Anaerolineaceae; genus Mesolinea. The sequence goes on along the minus strand of JAAZIH010000028.1, from coordinate 6,762 downwards.
GATGTTTTGGGTTTGCATGCCGCAAACAATGAGGTCATCAGCAAAATGATGATGAGTAAGTTTCTTTTCTTCATATATATTTTCGTTCCTGTAAAAGGCTATTTCTTCTTTCATTATAGTACAGCGCGAAAAGATCGCCCACAAATTTTACCACCTAAAGCTTTGGCGGGGGATTCATTAAAATGATTGACTCGTGATATCATCAAGACGATGGATTCAGAAGGAATTTCGTACGTCGACTCTAAAGATCTGACAGAAAAAAAGGATAAAACCATAGGGGAAAGCTGGTTCCAAAAAACCTGGGAGCGTTTGGTGCGCTTGGGCTTGCATGATACCGCGCGACGCATCGTGGCGATGGTGAGCACCATGCTATTAATGGTCTTAGTGCTTCTCTTTATGAATCGCTTTTTTGTCAGCCGCAGTGGACAGAAGCCCTCAGAAATTGGCAGCAGTTCAGCATTGGCAGCTGAACTTGAGGAACTAAAGCTCTTACCTGACTTTGAAATCAATCAAAACGCGCGTTCTAAAAACGCGATTCCACGTGACACGGAAATGACCACGATATTGCCAGAACGAAGCCGTTCAGGCATCATCGAACATGTTATTCAAGCCGGCGAAAGCATCTTTTCTATTTCAGCGAAGTACAATATCCGCCCTGAGACCTTACTGTGGAGCAACCGTTATACCATTGGGGATGATCCCCACGCAATGATTCCCGGTCAAAAGCTAATCATCTTGCCAATTGATGGCATTTTGCATCGCTGGAGTGCCGGCGAAGGATTGAATGGTGTGGCGGATTTTTACAATGTCAGCCCAGAGGCAATTGTGAATTATCCACCTAATGGATTAGATATGACAAGCATTGGCGATTTTGCCGAACCAAATATAGAGCCCGGCAATTTGCTCGTCATTCCCGGCGGAACGGCTGCTTTTAGCGATTGGCGCACACCCCGTATCACGCGCAAGGAACCGGCGACTGCCAAAAACGTGGGTCCCGGCGCTTGTGAAGGCGAATTTGATGGTGTAATTGGTGCTGAAAAATTCACTTTTCCAATCGCGGGTGATCCGGTTCTGAGCGGTTTTGACTTTCAGCCAGCCGCCAACCATTTTGGTATTGACTTAGGTGGCGCGATTGGTGACCCGATTAGCGCGGTGGATAATGGCGTGGTGGTATATGCTGGCTGGAACGACTGGGGCTACGGTGAAATGGTGGTCATTGATCATGGCAATGGCTGGCAGAGCCTATACGCTCATTTGGCAACTGTGGATGTGCGTTGTGGGCAGGAGGTTTATCGGGGTAACGAAATCGGCACAATGGGTCAAACAGGCAATGCGGTTGGACCACATTTGCATTTTGAGTTGCGCCATGATGAGTATGGGCGCGTCAATCCATGGGACTTTTTGCAGGAAATTGAATAATGTTTCGAAGACTAATTCCATTTTTTTTAATTCTTACGATTTTGCTCGGTGCTTGTGTTCCACCCTTTAAAGCCGAACCAACTTCCACCCATACTGCTGTGCCAAGTAAGACCAAAACAGCTACACCTACTCCAACAGCTACCCTCACCCCCACCATCACACCCAGCCCTACGCCGGTTCCACCAACTGCAACGCCAACGATGACCGCGCAAGAACGGGCGGCTTTGCGACTCTATGAAGTTAGTCTCACCTATATCGCCGAGACAAACGAAGATGCTAAAGCGATGGTGAAAAAAATTGATTACCTTGATGGTCCCTGGGAGTCGCCGGATAATGCCTGTGGTCCCTTAACCGCGGCAATTATGCGTGATGGTGGCTTTTTGCCGGAAGATAGCCCGGTTAAGGACATGTGGCTCTTATGCCTGCGTGAGGATGAAAAAGACGAAGAGTTGCCTTTCTGCTCGGGGATGAAAACGCTCAATCGCATCTACTTTCCACCTGAGGACTATGACTATATCCAGGTTGAAGAAAGCATCGGCACCTACGACTTCGTGAAAAATCCCCTTGAAGTTGGCGACTGGCTCTATTTATACGTGCTTAAGGGTGTTTCAAACTATCGCGGTTTCGACCACATGTTGGTTGTCACCCGTGTAGATGAGAATGGCGCGGCGTATTCTGTAACTAATATTAACCATGGCGAGGGCTTCGTGATTCTCGAGGAAATGCTATACGATCCCACACAACCGGGCGTTGGCTTATTTTTTGATTTGAGTAATGATGAGTTGCGCAAAGAATTGGGCATGACCGGTACGGCGGGCTTTTTGCTCATCCGCGCGAAGAAGAAATAGTTACTTTCAAGTGTAGTTTCTTAATTTAAATACTGAATAGAACAGTGACCCAGCTTTCACGTCGCTTTTTGTCGCCTAAGTCTTGTCTCTCGTGTTAAAATAGAGCTATGAACAATGAGAATTTGCTTGATGTCAGGCCATCGCCAATTGCCGGGATGTGGTATCCGGGGACTGAAAGCCACTTACGCGCTGAGTTGGCAAGTTATTTCGCGGCTTATCCACCGCAGGACTTAGCTGAAGCTGATGTCGAGGATGATGGTCTCATCGCTTTGGTAGTACCCCATGCCGGTTATCGCTATTCTGGCGCTACCGCTGCCGCGGCGTTTCAGGCACTGCGGGGAAAAAACTACCAGAAAGTAATCATCGTTTCCCCCTCTCATCGTGCTTATATAAATCCGCTCATCACCAGTGGGCATGACGTTTACGAAACACCCTTGGGATTGGTGCCTGTTGACCACCAGAGTTTAAACCGCCTGAGCATTCTCTTGCAAGAGGATAAGCTAAGCCTAAAAACAGTGCGATTTGACCAGGAACACGCCTTGGAAATCGAGCTGCCCTTCTTACAATACACGCTAAAGGACGACTTTCAGATTTTACCTGTGATGATGCTTGACCAAAGAGAAAAAACCGCGCGTGCTCTGGCAAAAGCTTTGTTTGCGCTTATCCAGGGTTTTGAGCTATCCGAAAAAGTCTTGTTGCTTGCATCAACCGATCTTTCCCATTTTCATCATCAACGTGTCGCCTCTGAATTAGATGGTGCCTTCATAAAAGCACTCCAATCTGGCGATGCTCGACAGCTTTATCTTGCTTCCGAATCTGGAAAAACAGAGGCATGTGGCTTGGGGCCAACAGCGACCATTCTGGAATTAAGCAAAATGCTCGGCGCGAACACGGTTACCATTGCGGATTATCGTGATTCATCCTTTGCGAGTGGTGACAAAAGCAGCGTGGTCGGCTATGTTTCAGCTATTATCAGGCGTGAGGACTATGAAAATGTCTAAAAAACAATACTCTTTTATACTGCTTGCTGCCATCTTCGTGTTGTTATTTGGCACAGCTTGTGAACCTGTTTATGAAGGGCGCCCGACTGGTTTTCCCACGCAGCTACCCACGAACACCATCACGCCCACCCAACCTGCCACCCCTACTGAAGCGCCAACCGTAACACCTACGCTCACCATTACACCTACCGATACGCCTACGCCCATACCCAGCCCAACAGCGACCAACACGCCAACCGTCATTCCCACACGCGAGTCGGGTCTTATCGACCTGAAAGTGGGCGAGAATACCACGGTGGATTGGGGCTATCATTACCTGACCCTAAACAACAAACGTGATGATAACAGCCAATACAATCTTTCGGCTATGCTTGCATTTCAGCTTATTGACCGAGGCATCCATAGTGAAACGATTACGCTTTTGGGTAATGACATAACTGTTTACTATTTGCGCGCACGGCATGCCTTTAAAGGCGAAATGATGGACGTGAAACTTGTTTTGACAGGTGTTTTTGGCAGTGACGTGGCAATAGACACGATGCCAGCGGATGGGTCGAACTTCATTCATTACCGTACCCAAAACTCTGATGTTCCATTTGAGCCCTGGAAGATTGACAGTGATTGGAATTTGCCCCCGGAACAACGTGGCAGCCTCTTCCAAACACTGACTCTAAAGCAGTTCCAGGTGATTTTACAAGATTTGCCCAATGACTTTTTGCTTTTCGCTGAACATCCCGTCATTATCGAGCCCGAACGCTGGAGTCAGGCGCGGATTGACATGGAGCGCATCAGTGCTTCCGGCGCGCGTTTGAATCCGTTTTTTGCCTTCAATGAGTTTGACCAATTGGTCGGGCAAACCAGTTTGGCAACCATTTTGCAGCAATATCTTATAAACAACAATGATATTCCCGGAGATATGCGTCGAAATCTGATCTTCTCAGCGGACTATTTATTGGTAATCACGCCCTAAGCAGGTAAGATGTGAGTTCATTCGTTGATGTCAGTATCAACATAAGCCAAATCGATCAAAGTTATTCTTATCGTGTGCCGACTGAGCTTGAAGGCTGTCTGCAGCCGGGGAGCCTGGTTTTGGTGCCGTTTGGGCGACGTTTAGCACAGGGGGTTGTTTTAGCCCATCAAGAAAAGCCCGCGATTGAGGATCTGAAAGATGTTCTTGAACTCTTATCCGATGAGCCTGTCCTAACATCACAGCAATTAGAACTTGCCCAATGGCTCTCTGTGGCAACAATGGCGCCTTTGGGTGCTTGTGTTGGGCTAATGCTTCCGGTTGGCTTGTCGCGACGGGCGGATGTGCTTTATACACTGCGAGATTCAGCGTTAAATGAAAAAACATTCACCGCATTGTCTCCTTTACAAAAACGTTTGGTAAATATCCTTAAAAAGAAGGGCTCTTTACGGGGCGCGCAAATCTCTTACGCGATGCCCAAAATAGACTGGCAAAGGCCAATGGCACGTTTACGCGCGCAAGGGATTGTTCGAAGCGAGAATGTTCTGCCACCACCCCGGGTTAAAAGCAAAACAGTCCGAACAGCGGCGCTTTCTGTGCCAGCTTCGACTGTTGCTACTATTGAAGTCAACAGTCTCGGCGCGAATGAGAATACCCAGAGCCGACGGATGGCTGTGTTGCAACGTTTGGCGGCGGATCCAATGCCCATTGACTTCTCGTGGATATACGCTCAGACTGACGCGAATTATGCTGATCTCACTCTTTTGGCGGATATGGGATTGATTCATTTCAACGAAACCGAAGTGTGGCGCGATCCTTTGGTGGATTACGAGGTGCCCGATGCCACTGTTCCCAATCTGACCGGCGACCAGCAGGCTGTTTGGGATGCGATTTCGCCCCAGTTAGAGAACAAACGCGCCAAACCGTTTTTACTGCATGGTGTAACCAGTTCAGGCAAAACAGAAATTTATATGCGCGCGGTGCAGGAAGTCTTGGCAAAAGGCAAACAAGCCTTAATACTCGTGCCTGAAATTGCCATGACGCCCTTAACTGTCCGGCGCTTTATGGCACGCTTTCCAAATCAGGTGGGCATCTACCATTCAAAGCTCTCCGATGGCGAACGTTACGACACCTGGCGCAGGGCGAAACGGGGCGATCTGAATGTCATTATCGGTTCGCGAAGTGCCTTGTTTATGCCTTTGGAAAAGCTCGGTTTGATTGTGATTGACGAGTGTGATAACGACTCTTATGACGAAACGGAACGCCTGCCTTTTTATCACGCGGTGGAAACCGCTGAGGCTTATGCCAAAATCTGTGACGCGCGTTTGATTCTTGGTAGCGCGACCCCTCGCATTACCCAATATTACAAGGCTGAAAAAGGCGACTGGCAACTTTTGAGCCTGCCACGCCGTGTGCCGGCACATCTTGAGTACAAATCCGATGCTGTTGATGCCAGGTCCACTTTAGAAGAATCAGCACCCCTTATGCCACCGGTGCATATTGTGGATATGCGCGAGGAACTTATCGCGGGCAACCGACAACCGCTTTCGCGCGCCTTACTGGAAGCTTTAGCGCAGACTCTGGAAGCCGGTCAGCAGGCTATTCTCTTTTTGAACCGCAAGGGTAGCGCGACCTATGTTTTTTGCCGAACCTGTGGCTTTGTCGTGCGTTGTCCGCGGGATGACGTCCCACTCACTTTTCACCGTTCACGCAAGGCTTTGCTGTGTCATCACTGCGGCTATACGCGCCAGATGCCCAAAACATGCCCCTCTTGTGGCAGCAAGCATATCCGTCAATTGGGTATGGGCACTGAGCGTCTTGAAGATTTTGTAAAAGAAAGTTTCCCAGAGGCGCGAGTTTTACGCTGGGATGCCGAAAGCACGCGCGAAAAAGGCGCGCATGAATTAATCCTTTCACATTTCAGTGCGCATCGGGCGGATATATTGATTGGCACCCAAATGCTTGCCAAAGGGCTCGATTTCCCCAAAGTAACCTTAGTGGGTATTATTTTGGCAGAACTCGGTTTGAACCTGCCGGATTACCGCGCGGGTGAAAGAGTTTTTCAGCTCTTAACTCAGGTCGCGGGTCGCGCGGGGCGCAGTCCTTTGGGTGGGCGGGTTATCATGCAAACCTATCAGCCTGATAACAACGTGATTCAACTTGCCGCCAAACATGATTTCAACCAGTTTTATCGACAGGAACTCAGTTACAGAAGAGAACTCAACTATCCGCCGTTCAGCCGTTTGACGCGTTTGCTTATCCAGGAGAGCAATCCGGCTCTCGCTCAGAGCAAAGCGGATGCCCTGGCAGCTGAACTTAATCAAAAAATCGTTGGGATGGGCTTGAAACGCACCACAATCATTGGCCCATCGCCCTGTTATTACGAAAAGATGGCTGGCAAATTCCGCTGGCAGCTTATCGTGCGGGGTCCAAACCCCAATCTCATCCTGGAGGACGTTCCCTCGCGTGAGTGGCTGCTGGTTGAACCAGATCCGCCGGATTTGTTGTAAATCGGGCTTGAAACGCG
>JAAZIH010000163.1 GCA_012800995.1 Chloroflexota bacterium | reverse complement strand
TTTTTTAGGTGCTTGACGTCAGAGAACGGGTCAAGATATACTTTCTTTAATCAAAAGGGTAAATAATGAAAACGATACACAAAGTCATTATTGGTGATAGTCGGAACATGAGCGAGATACCTGATAAATCTGTTCAGCTTGTAGTAACATCACCACCATACTGGCAACTTAAAGACTATGGAGCTGAAAATCAAATTGGTTTTCACGAATCTTATCAAGATTACATTAACAACCTAAACCGGGTTTGGATGGAATGTGACCGAGTCTTGTCTGATGGATGCAAGATGTGCATTAATATCGGTGACCAATTTGCCCGGTCAGTTTATTATGGCAGATACAAAGTGATTCCAATCCGAACTGAAATAATTCGGTTTTGCGAACACTTGGGTTTGGATTACATGGGCGCAATCATTTGGCAAAAAACAACCACCACAAATACCACCGGTGGTGGTGCAATTATGGGAAGCTACCCATATCCCAGAAATGGGATCTTAAAAATCGATTATGAATTCATTCTGATTTTTAAAAAGCAAGGAAAGCCACCACGCCCGACCCCGCGACAAAAAGAAGAGTCTATTCTGGCTGATGAAGAATGGAAAACTTTCTTTTCCTCTCATTGGTACGTTCCAGGTGTTCAGCAACAAAACCACCTTGCCATGTTCCCTATTGATATTCCTCTTAGACTCATTAGGATGTATTCTTTTGTCGGAGAGACGGTTTTAGACCCATTTTTAGGAAGCGGAACAAGCAGTTTAGCAGCTAAGTTGAGTAATCGTCATTCAATTGGCTATGAAATAAACCCTGACTTTCTTAGCATCATTAAAGAAAAAATCGACGACAAACAACCAACCCTACAAGGCAACATTTTTTCATTTATAAATCAAGCCCCTTTCAAGTTGGAATCATTAAAAGAGCTACCATATCAGTTCAAAGACCCACATAAACTAGACAAAAAAGTAGATATCAAGAAGAACACTTATGGGTCGATAATCGACAATCAATCCAAAGAAGAAGAATACTACCGCGTAAATGAAATCATTGACCCTGAAACTTTAGTTCTCTCAAATGGAAAGACCATCAAATTGATAGGCATAAAGACCAAAGCCGAATTCAAGAACGATGCGCTTCTTTTTTTGAACAACCTAACAGAGAAAAAGAAAGTATTCTTAAAATTCGACCCAAAGATGGCTCACAAAGATGGTCCAATACCTTGCTACCTTTATTTGCAAAACAAAACTTTCGTAAACCGCCACCTAATAAGGTCTGGTTACGTAGAGGTTGATCAAAGCCAAGACTATGTATGGCGAGAGCGCTTTCTTGGTTCTATAAAATAAAGCCTAAACTTAATTCTTCTTTACCCCACTTCAAATTGAATCCCATCTTTCTTCTTTTCATAATAGATTATTTTCACATCTATAGTTTCAGGTAAACGGGTCATGGTCTTGTATGTTAGAGGTTTAATTGAATAAGGAACATCTCCAACAAAGCCATCAATACCTTGTGATTCTTCAACTGGTGAACTGGAACGATAAGGTAATTTCAATTCATCAGCAAGTTTAATCAGAATTGCCTCCTGAAACAGATTACCAAGATATGTTTTTTCAAACATCAAGTCTTCAACCCACGACTTTACCATGTCGTGATCAATAAGCATGATTGCTTTCTTTAAATTTTCTATTTGGCTTAAAATCTTATTAACAGCTTGTTCTATATTATCGGGATATTTTTCTAAATACCAGACTCTCCATGACTCGACATTCCTGCTGTCAACCTCCTTGGCATAATCTTGTATCAGCTCAGATAATTGCCCCACACTCCTTGGTCTCGTTGCTCCAGCATTTTGATTTGCTAAATTCATTAATTGGGTTGTGTACTTTGGATAGGTGTTTTTGTTACTCTTTACAATATCTTCGTTTTTTATTTTGTATTTCATCATTCACCT
>JAAZIH010000162.1 GCA_012800995.1 Chloroflexota bacterium | reverse complement strand
TCGTTTTCTTGATAATCCATAACAATACCTTTGCAATTGTTTTCGTGCTTCCATTTTAGCTTGCTTTTTGGATATAGGATAGCTTTAGTAACAGAACAGTCTAAAATGTTAAGTTTTCCTAATGCGCTTGGCAAAAACTCTAACACCAGCAGAGTAAAAAAAGCGAGCTTCCACCGAAGCCCGCTTAACTACCATACAGATGTAAACGCTAAAATTTAGCCAAAGCGTTTGATGTTCTTCAACATGTAATCCCAGTTGACAATATTGTCAATGACTGCTTCCAGATATGCCTGGCGGCGATTTTGGAAATCGAGATAATAAGCATGCTCCCAGACGTCCAGGGTGAGCACGGGTGAGCGTTTCTCAGTCCAGGGGTCTTCCGCGTTCGGGGTCTTTGAAATTGAAAGCTTGCCATCCTCAAGCATCACCCAAGCCCAGCCACTGCCAAACTGTCCCACACCAGCGGTAACCAGTTCTTTCTTGAAAGCTTCAACCGAGCCGAAATTCTCGACGAGAATATCGCGCAGTTCATCGGGCATCACCGATTTGTCTTTGGGGGTCAAACACTTCCAGTAAAAATTGTGGTTCCACACCTGGGCGGCGTTATTGTAAAGCACCTTGTGCTCGGGCTTATCCCAGGCAAAAATCATGATTTCTTCAAGGGATTTATCTTCCAAATCCGTGCCGGCAATCAGTTCTTTGGTTTTCACCACGTAGGCATTATGATGTTTGCCATGGTGGAAGTTGATTGTTTCTTCAGAAATAATGGGCGCAAGGGCGTCTTTTGCCCAAGGGAGTTCTGGAAGTTCCACGGGGGTCTTCATCCAGTCTTGTTTTTGTTCGTATTTTCGCATCTTTGGTTCATCCTTTCTTTGCGTCTGTTTATTATTTTCTTGCCCTAATTATAGAGTAAAAAGCAAGCAAAATAAAATCAAAGCTTTTACCAAAGGCATTATTTTTGACAAATTGTACAAGCTTTGTACTAAAAACCGTCTTTTTTTGAAACTTGTCGAATACAGTTATTGACATATGCCAGAAACAAGGTACAATAGAAGTAACTGGCATATGCCATAAACTATAAAGGAGGTTTTTATCATGCCTGGAAAAGATGGAACTGGCCCAACTGGCACCGGACCGATGACCGGAAGAGCTTTGGGTCTTTGCACAGACACAGAAGAAACTAAACGTGGATTCTTTCGTGGCAGGGGACTGGGTCTTGGTCTCGGCCGCGGACGTGGTTTCGGCAGACGCTTTGCTACAAGGCAAGCTTCTCCGGAAAACCAAAAAACATGGCTTCAAGAGCAAAAAGTAGTCTTGCAAGACCGTCTCAAGACGATTGACAAACAACTGGAAGATCTATAAACTATCGGAGATAACTGGAGTCATCTCCAGCTATCTCTGGATTTTTAACGGAGGTGATACACCATGGCAAGGCCAAAAAAATGGAGAAAAGTCTGTTCTTTGCCTGATAACAGCAGGTTTGGCCCACTTGATTCACCCGCTGATGCAAGTCATGTCAACATGACAGTTGACGAATACGAAGCCATCAGACTTATCGATTTAGAGGGTTTCACTCAGGAGGAGTGTGCCCAGCAAATGAATATCGCTCGCAGCACCGTCCAGGGGATTTATGGCGAAGCCCGAAAAAAACTGGCTGAATCCCTGGTGATTGGCAAAATCCTGCACATTGAAGGCGGGGAATACCAATTATGTGACGGTTCCAGAATGGAATGCGGGCGGGGTTGCCACAGACGCAGACGTGGCAGACATAGAAATCAAAATGGAGGATTTTATGAAAATAGCCATTCCCATGAATGAAAAAACCTTGAACTCAAGCGTTAGCGCACACTTCGGACGCGCTCCCTACTTTCTGATTTACGATACCGAAACGAAAGAAAGCGTCTTTATAGATAATTCCGCCAGCGCGAGCAGAGGCGGTGCGGGCATCAAAGCCGCGCAAGTCATTCTCGACCAGCAGGCAAACGCCCTCATCACACCCCGCCTTGGCGATAACGCCGCGGATGTCCTGGAAGCCGCTAAAATCGAAATCTACAAATCAGTGGAAGGCAGTGCCGAAGACAATATCGACGCACTTTTAAACAAGAAACTGTCAATCCTCAGCGAAATCCACCCAGGACTACATGACCACAGAAACAAGTAAGATAAAAATAGCCATCTTAAGTGGCAAGGGTGGCACAGGAAAAACGTTGCTGTCCGTTAATTTGGCTTCCGTCGCGCCATCCGCTCACTACATCGACTGCGACATTGAAGAACCGAACGGGCATCTTTTCTTCAAACCCGAAAACCTGACTGAAGAAGTCGTCACGGTAAAAATCCCGCAAGTGAATCCCGCTTTATGCAATGCCTGCCGGCAATGCGTTGAATTCTGTCGCTTTAATGCCCTTGCCTTCATCATGGACAGACCCATCGTCTTTGAAGAAGTCTGTCATTCATGCGGGGGTTGCAGTTTGGTCTGCCCTATAAACGCCATTGACGAGAAGGACAAAGGCATCGGTCTCATCCAAAAAGGCCAGTCGGAGCAGGTCAGCGTCTACACGGGCATATTGAATATCGGTGAGGCAACCGGCATTCCCATCATCAAAAGACTACTGGCGATGGAACAGGAAGAGCCCAGCCCGCTGACCATCATCGACTCCCCGCCCGGCAGCGCCTGCAATGTGATGGAAAGCATTGAAGATGCCGACTACTGCATCCTGGTCGCCGAGCCAACGCTCTTTGGCGCGCATAATCTCAGCATGGTCTACGACCTGGTTACGCTTTTCAAAAAGCCTTTCGGTGTGGTACTCAATAAGTGTCTCGAAGAAGAGAACCCCGCCGAGAAGTTCTGCGAAGAAAAGAAGATCAAAATACTATATCGTATCCCGTTCGATCAGGAGCTGGGTTTGCTCAATTCAAACGCCGAAATCGCGGTTCGCAAAAGCGAAAAATACCGCGCGCTATTCGCTTCCCTGCTCGATATCGTCATACAGGAAATCAACCATGAAACAAGTTCTCATTCTTAGCGGCAAAGGTGGTACTGGCAAAACGACCGTTGCCAGCGCTTTCATCAAACTATCCGACGCAAAAGCCTACGCGGATTGCGATGTTGACGCGCCCAACCTGCACCTCATCAGCGACTGGCAAACAGAACCTAAAAGGTCAGACTATTTTGGACTGGACAAAGCGCTAATCGACCCCCAGCTATGCGTTCAGTGCGATGCCTGCCGGCAAAACTGCCGCTTTGATGCCATCGTTGCCGGCGAAAGCTACCAGGTCAACCCCTATGCCTGCGAAGGCTGTGGCGTTTGCGCTTACGTTTGCCCC
>JAAZIH010000161.1 GCA_012800995.1 Chloroflexota bacterium | reverse complement strand
CGGGCTGATGTTGACGCGCCTCTGGAAGCCAAGGAGGGCTTTATCAACTATTACCTTGACCTGGTACAAAATACAGGTTTGCAGAATCCCAAAATCGCTGGTCTTACGGTGGATTATTTGGGCGGTATCCGTTATGAGCTGGTCGAAATGCAGTTGGTGGATGAGGATGGCGATGACCACCACTACCTGCGCATGCGCGCCTCGGGCACGGAGCCAATTAACCGTATTTACATTGAGTCAAGCCGACTGGAAACAGGTCAGAAAATGATGAAAGAGGTGCTCAAACGCCTTGAGCTGATTACTATGGACGTGCTGGCACAAGCGCATTCGCCCTGGCACTTAGTGGATATGCTCACCCAAACCACAATGACCGCGGATACTTTGGTGTTGGTGAAACAACTCATCGAAAAGCGCGGATGGGATAAGCAAGATATCTTGGCTAAAATCCAGCAAATGACGCAAACACTCGAGAAACGCAACCGAAAGGTTATTAGTACCTGGTTTGAATCGTTGAAGGACTAATGACAATCCGCTGGTGATTGTTGAGTTTTCTCACCTTCGATTCTAACGGTTTGACACTATCAGTAAACTGATATCTTAACTATAATGGCACGGGTTCTTAAACCCCGTGCTATTTTTTCATATTCAGCGAAAATAGTAGTACTCAAAATAATTAAAACGAGGAAAGTAATGAAAATTGTTTGTGACAGTGGTGCGGATTTAACCCTGGAAGAATATAAGGAATTGGACGTTACGGTTTTTCCGCTTAAAGTTGAAGTGGATGGTGTTTCGTATCAAGCAGGTGTTGATATCAGCCCCACAGATTTTTATGAGCTGATGGATAACGCGGAAAGTATGCCCAAAACAGCAACACCTTCGTTGGGGGATATTGTGGATGTTTATAAACGTCTTGCAAAAGAGGATCCTGATATTATTTCCGTTCACATTTCTTCAGGACTCAGTGGTACCTGGGGAGTGGCTAAGCAAGCCGCCATGCTTGTGCCTGAAGCGAATATTACCGTGATTGATACGCTCACGCTCTCGGCTGGGCAAGCCTGGCAGGTTCGTGCTGCGGCACTCATGGCAAAAGCCAACAAAGAACGCGAAGAAATAATAGAAAAATTAGGGCAAATTCAACGGGCACTGACTTCACATTTTACCCTGCCAGACCTAAAGTATCTCATTGCTGGCGGGCGCATCGGACATCTGAAGGGACTTTTGGCTTCTTTGCTTGGCATCAAGCCAATTATCGAGGTGGATAAAGAAGACGGCAAATACTACGATAAAGGTAAACGGCGCTCTTTTCAGAAAGCGATTGACAGTATCCCAGAACTCTTGCAAAAATATCACGAGGCTGGCGCGCAATTACGGGCACAAATCGTGACCGCTGCCAACTCAGAAGGTGGCGAGAAACTTAAACGGGCGATGGAAAAGGTGTTCAAAGTGAACTGGGAGCCAGAAGTCGTGCTTGGTACCGCCCTTGGCGCGCATACCGGGCGTGGTTTGGTGGGGGTTATCGCGGCGATGGAGTCAGTTCTACCTGCTATTCCTTAATCGGATTAATCTGATTTTCCATAGAGCGCGTGCTTGCCATGCGCTTTATTGTTAAATTTTAATAATATAGCATTAGGGAATTTGTGATAAAATCATATATTCATAACAAACGAAAGAAGTTAGTTTAAGAACAATGATGATTGAACAACATCCAATTTATGAGATTCTTATTCGCTTAAGTCTCGCTTTATTATTTGGTGGCGTGATTGGCTTTGAGCGCGAGCGCGACAGTCAACCTGCGGGCTTGCGCACACATATGATTTTGGTGCTGGGCGCATGTTTAGCCGCGATCATTTCGGAAGAGATGGGCGCGTTGTTTGGCTCTGATCCAACCCGACTTGCCGCGCAAGTGATATCGGGCATCGGTTTTCTTGGCGCGGGTGCTATTTTACGCTTTGGTTTCAACATTAAAGGACTTACTACAGCTACCACGCTTTGGACGATGGCGATAGTAGGTTTGGCGGTTGGATTTGGTTATTACATTCTTGGTGCGGTGACAACGTTTTTTATGCTTATCACCCTCACAATCATGAACGTCATCGAGAAAAAGTTTGTGCGTATTAATTTGATTCGCAACATCGTTGTCGATATCGATTATTATGATGGCGTCATTCGCACTGTACGCAAGACGATAAGCAGTATCGCGGAAAAGGTTAATTCCTTCTCGGTACGCAAGAGTGTGCGTAGTTCACGTTTGCGTATTACCATTGTGGCACAATTCAAAAAGTCTGAAAGAATTGAAGACCTCGTGGAAACCCTTTCAAAAATTGAAGGATTACGCAGCATTAAAATAGACCAATAGCACTTAGCCAAATCGTCATCATGTATACTTATGGCGATGCCTGATTTAATTACGCTGCTTAAAAACCAGGACTACAAATTCCTGCGTATGATAGCGGATCTTTGGGATGTTCCCGCGCGTGGGGCTGATAAGCGAGCTCTGGCCCTTTCGCTTGTGGTGTTAATGCCCAAAACAGATGTCTTTAGTGAATTCTATGAGGGCTTGACAGCTCAGTCCTCGGAAGCTTTGAAAGCTTTAAAACAAGCAGGGGGGCTTATGGCGTGGTCAAGCTTCACGCGACAATTTGGCGAACTTCGCCCGATGGGTCCTGGCAAGCGCGACCGAGAGCAGCCCTGGCATTTTCCCGTGTCCATAACGGAATATTTATATTATCGTGCTTTGATTGGGCGTGAGTTTATCCGAGTGGATGATGAGCTCATTGAGATTGCCTTTTTGCCTAAGGAGTTTATCCGTTTGTTGCCTAATGTGCCCGAAAAAGAAAAAGTCGAAGCTCAAAAAAGCCTAAAACCAACAGAAGCTCCACCTTTGGATGAACAAAAATCAACTGGATTGCAGATCGTTGATGATTACTGCACGCTTTTTGCTGCTTTGCGACTGGGTGACTTGGATAATCGCCTGGCGCTAACGAAAAAGCCATCGCGCTACTGGCAGGCTTTGAGAGCCTTGGGTGATGATTTGAGTTTGTTTGACCGTGAAGGCTTGCCCACTGATTTGGCAAGGGCTTTGCTGGAACGTCCACGACATGAAAGCCAGGCATGGTTGGTGACCAACTGGGCAAACGCGCGCGCTTTTAATGAGTTGCGTCTCACTCCGGGTCTGCGTTGCGATGGGAGCTGGCGCAATGAGCCCCTGCGCGCGCGGCGAATGGTTTTGTCCTGGCTGCTTGATTTACCAGTGGGCCAATGGTATCGCCTGGACGGTTTTGTCGCTTTTATCAAAGAGAACGAGCCAGATTTTTTGCGGCAGGGCGCGGATTATGATGTTTGGATGATTCATTCCGAAAGCACTGGCGAATTGCTGCGTGGTGTAAAAAGCTGGCAGTATGTTGAGCCACGCTTCCTTGAATACTTCATCACGCGTTGGATGTTTTGGCTTGGCTTAGCCCTTATTCATCAGGATGTTAACGGTGATTATTCATTCGCGTTAAGCCAGGGCGTGAGTGTTTTAGCG
>JAAZIH010000160.1 GCA_012800995.1 Chloroflexota bacterium | reverse complement strand
TTTGTAAGGAATAATAACTAATAAGCAATTTTTCCTCATCCACTCTCGAAAACACGACAACAGAATCTCCAATCATTTGCGCGCCAATAATTTCCTTAGCCTCGAAAAAGTCCAAGGGCTCTGACCAGGCTGCATCGGGTTCAGACTTTTTATTGGGGCTATAGATTCTGACTGTTGTTACAGATACGTTATCGACTGTACCACCAATAATCAAAAAGAGATTATTCGCTGGGATTGCATGTGCATCAGCAAAAGCGAGCGGGCAGGGGATGCCAGTTGTCCATGTATCGTTTGAAGGTTCGTAAATATAAGTTTCCTTACTGAATGCTGTGCCATCCCAGCCGCCAAAGAAGAAGATTTTACCGTCAACACTGGTGGCAGCGTATCGACTTAATGCTTTAGGGCCTTTTGCTCCGGTGGACCAGGTATCGGTTTCTGGATCGTAAATTTCGAGCAAATCTGTTGGTTTGCCATCGCGGTTTTCTCCACCGAAGATATAGAGTTTGCCAGCTACTTGTAATGCCAGGGCGTTCTTTGCGGGTGTGGGTTTGGGCTCACGAAGGGACCAACGGTTGTTTCGGGTGTCAAAGCTTTGGTTAAGCGAGCTGATACCTTCAAGTGTTTCTCCCCCAATGACAAACAATTCGCTTTTGTATGAGGCAACGGCCATGCCTTCTCTGGCAGAAGTTATGTTTTCGTAGGACTGCCACCGATTCTCGGTGATGAGACCTTGGTACGGGTGTGGGGTTGGCGTTGGTTGGCTCAGTATTGTGGAACGGGAAAAAATGACTGCGAAACCAAGCGCGAGAAGAACCAAAGCAATAGCCAGCAGCCACCAAAACTTGCGTAGCCAGCCCAGCTTCACTGATTCGACTTCAACAACTTTGGTGATAATTTGAGGTTCTGGGGTTTCTTGTCGGGGTGCTTCAATAAGCCCATTTTCAAGGGCATAAACCATTGCTTCGGCTCGTGAGGAAACGTTAATCTTCTGAAAGATGTTTGAAATGTGGACTTTAACCGTGTTAACGCTGATGACCAGGTCAGAAGCAATTTCTTTATTGCTTTTGCCCTGGGCAAGGAGTTGGAGTATCTCCGTTTCGCGTTGGCTTAGTGGGTTTTTCTCGGTCATCTTCACCTTATAGTTTAATTATAAGCGATTTCTGTACCAGTTTGCCCAATAAAACACCTTAGCAAAGCAATTAATCTTTGCGCAAAAGGTGGCGCGCGTTATTGTTTCTTGCCAATTCTGATAATTTGGCGTTTGTAATTTCTCCGATATTACTATTGTTTGAAAATCGGAAATAGAATGATTTTGTAAGGTAAGGAATTCGGCAAGGAATTATCAAGCTTGTTTTGACTTGTATAATATCTGCTCCCTTGCCCACCAAAACGTCTCGCTTCGCTTTCAAGGCGCGGACGCCCACCTTTTGTGCCTTCATGCCAGTTGATGTCAACATCTCTAAAGGTGATATCAACTGACTTTCCAAAGCAATAATTTCTGCAATCGGTGAGGGTGTCTTTCTCAACCACCATAAAATGTAAATGATGTCCGGTGCTCAAACCTGTGTTATCGGCTTTGCCCAAAAACTGTCCATTGTTAACGTAAGTACCCACCTTTTTAAGTTCTTCAGGAATGCTGTTTTTAGCAAGGTGGAGATAGATCTGGTAGGTCCATGGGATTGTTGTGCGATCTTCAAGCGTGATGCTATTTGTGCAAGATTTATTGTTGTTTGAGCAAGTATCGCGCCAGTGGTAAACAAAACCTCCTTTTGCGGCGGCAATATCGAACATGGTGCCATCAGCGAAGTCGAACGCATGATAACAATGCGACTGCGGTATGCAAGAAGTATGTCCGACCGACCAGGTTACACGTTTTGTTTTTCCTGCTTCCCAGGGCAGGTAGTAGCCACCATAAACAATCCCAGTGGGCGATTTGGGTTCAGAACCCACAAAAATACTATCAGCTAACTCGCTTTCACCAAAATCTGAATCCAAGAGACGTTCACCGAAATCATCATCAATCGCGGTATACATGGACCATTTTTCTTTAGCGAAATTTAACGTGGCAAGAATTAACAATGGCTCGCGGGCGAGAATCTCGCCATCGCTGTCAGTTTCTGCCATCCAGAGCATAGCCTGGGTGCTGTCTTCATTAAAGTGAATATCAATAAGTCGCCAATCAGAACTGAAGCGCTCATTGACCAATTCAGGGAGTTGTTCAAAAAGTAAAACTTCCAGTGGTCCATTTGTGCGGGGCAAATCCGTTGGAATGACCAGCTCTTTTGGCTCTAATAAGGTAGGGCTTTCGTTAGAAACTACGATGAGCGTTAGGAGCAATAATGCTAATATGGGGAAAATATATAGCCAGGTACGGTTTTTAGGCTGTCTTTGATTTGAATCAGGCGTTGTATTCATAACTAAATCCATCTTAAATAAATGACATTATTCGCCTTTTATGTTGCAATATCCGTACCAGATAGGATATTCATGAGATCAATTACAGAGTTTAGTCTACCTCGAAAAGATACGGTAAAAGAGTAATGAACTTTTCTGCTGTATCCTTGTATAAAAAGAAAATGATACGAATAAAATCTTCTTGGATTTGTCCTTGAAAGAGTAGAGATCTCGATAAACGAATCTCAAATTACGAGGAAAGTTCTGTTATACTAAACAAAGCAAACTTGTAAAGAACCTGAAAAATTTATTACCGATTTAGGAGGTAACGCATGCCCCCAAAGGGATGGGTTGAGATAAACGAACTGTATTGTAAGGCTTGTGAAACGTGCATCACCGATTGCCCACAAAAAGTTTTGGCACTTGACATGAGCCGCTTGAGCATTAAAGGCTATCACCCAGCCTATATGGCTCACCCTGAAAAGTGTATCGCTTGCGGGATTTGCTCCACCGTCTGTCCAGACGCAGCGATAACTGTCTATCGTGGCACACCGCCCGGATACGAGGAGAAAGGAGCAGGATAATCATGGCAAAAGAAATGATTAAGGGGAACGTAGCCGTTGCTGAAGCTGCTGTGAGAGCTGGATTGGTTTCTTACTTTGGCTATCCTATCACACCCCAAACTGAACT
>JAAZIH010000159.1 GCA_012800995.1 Chloroflexota bacterium | reverse complement strand
TAACAAGTATTGTCTTGGTGCTTTTTGCACTTATGCTCGCTGTGACCGCTTGCGGCACAACAAGCACTCCCACTACTGAAGCCCCGAAAGTTTCAGAACCTGAACCTGCCAAGCCAGTTGAAATCATCGTCGTTTCCCGCGAAGAGGGTTCTGGTACCCGTGGCGCTTTTGTTGAACTGACCGGCGTTGAAGGCAAAAACGAGGCTGGCGACAAAGTTGACAACACTTACATTGAAGCTATTATTCAGAATAGCACCAATGGTGTAATGATGGCTGTTGCCAATGATGCTAACGCGATTGGTTATATCTCCCTTGGTTCGCTCAATGACACCGTCAAAGCCGTACAAATTGATGGCGTTGAAGCTACCCCCGAGAATGTGAAGAGCGGCAGCTACAAGATTGCCCGTCCTTTCAACATCGCCTACAAAGCCGGACTTGATGAAGCCTCACAAGATTTGCTTGATTTCATTTTGAGTGAAGAAGGCCAAAAAATCGTTGAAGAGCGCGGTTATATCTCAAGCGAAGCTGGCGCACCTTTCGCAGGCGGCAAAGCAGAAGGTACCGTTGTAGTTGCTGGTTCAACCTCAGTTACCCCCGTTATGGAAAAATTGGTTGAAGCCTACAACGCAATCAACCCCAACGTCAAAGTCGAAATTCAAGCCACTGGTTCTTCCGCTGGTATGCAAAGCACCATGGAAGGCGTTAGCCAGTTGGGTATGGCTTCACGCGAGCTGAAGGACGAAGAAAAAGCCGCGTTGGAATACAAAGTGATTGCTATTGATGGTATCGCTGTGATCGTTCACAAAACCAATACTGTCAAAACCATCACTATGGAACAAGTTAAACAAATCTTCATTGGCGAACTAACGGACTGGAACCTTGTCAAATAGTAAAGCCAAAATAATGAGTCGACCGGAAACACGCGAAAAATTAATGAAAGTTGTTTTCCTGTTGGCAGCGCTAAGTTCTATCTTAGCGCTATTTCTTATTATGTACTTTATCTTCAGTGCCGGTATTCCTTTTATAAAGGAATACGGCCTGAAGGCGTTTTTGTTTGGACAGGTGTGGAGTCCGGTAAATTCGCCTCAAAAGTACGGCATTTGGCCTATGATCGTTGGGTCTTTCATTCTCACGGTCGGGGCTGCTTTGGTTGGTACACCGATTGGTATCTTAAGCGCGGTGTATCTGTCATATTATGCCAAAGGAAAACTGAAATACTTATTCCAATCCGCGGTGAGTTTAATGGCCAGTGTGCCTTCAATTATCTATGGCTTCTTCGCGCTACAACTGATGGTACCTATTAGCAGAGCCCTGTTTGGCGGAACCGGCATGAACATTATCACCGCTTCAGTGCTTTTGGGGATTATGATTCTGCCCACGATTGTCAGCATTTCTGAGTCCAGTCTCAACGCTGTGCCCAATCGCTATTATCAGGGAAGTGTGGCTTTAGGGGCTACCAAGGAAATCAGCATTTTCAGGACGATGATACCTGCGGCGAAATCAGGTATTCTGAGCTCGGTCATCCTCGGTATTGGGCGGGCGATTGGTGAGACGATGGCAGTCTATATGATTGCCGGTAACCAGCCTCGTTTGCCAAAGGCTTTAACGGATGGTGTGCGTACACTCACCACCAACATCGTACTTGAAATGGCATATGCGGGTGTGGAACACCGCCAGGCGCTCATTGCTACCGCTATGGTGCTCTTTGTTTTCATCCTGGTAATCAACTTCCTCTTTTTCCTGATGAAACGAAAGGATCGCCATGAGTAAAGTTTTGCGCATATTGGTTAAATTATCCGCGATACTGACGGTGTCGATTTTCCTGATTACTGTGGGATACATCGTAATTCGTGGTATTCCTGGGCTTTCATGGGATATGTTTGCCTGGAAATATACCAGCGAAAATCTTTCGCTGGTGCCTGCCATGATTACAACAATCATGTTGATTGTTCTGGTATTGGCAATCGCGATTCCATTTGGCGTGCTAACCGGTATTTATCTCACTGAATATGCCAGGCAGCAAAGCAAAGTAGTTATTGCCATTCGTCTGGCAACGGAAACTCTGGCGGGTATTCCCAGTATCGTCTATGGTCTGTTTGGTATGCTTTTCTTTGTATTCCGCTTGCAATGGTCCTATTCTTTGATTGCCGGCGCGTTTACGGCTGCCATTATGGTTCTGCCTTTGATCATCCGCACGACAGAAGAAGCGCTGCTCGCTGTTGATCCTTTGCTAAAGCAAGCCAGCCTTGGCTTGGGCGCCACCAAACTGCAAACCATTGTGAAGGTCTGTTTGCCAGTGGCAATGCCGGGTATTTTGGCGGGGGTTATCCTTTCAATTGGTCGCATTGTTGGTGAAACCGCAGCCTTTATCTTCACCTTGGGTACGATGGCGCAATTGCCCACCCGCTTGACAGAATCTGGCAGAACACTCGCCTTGCATATGTATGTGCTTTCCTCTGAGGCATTCCACGTTCGAGAAGCCTTTGCGACAGCATTGGTTTTGCTCGTCATTGTTCTCGTCATCAACCGACTTTCAACAAGACTTAGTAAACTGGTAAATAAAACAAAATGACAGAAATTAAAATTAAGATTGAAAATATGGATCTCTTTTATGGTGATTTTCAAGCCATAAAAAACGCTAACCTTGATATACCTGCCAACGAGATTATGGCATTCATCGGACCCAGCGGTTGTGGTAAATCCACGCTAATAAAATCGCTCAACCGAATGAACGACCTTATCGAAAATTGTAAGATTACAGGAAAAATCCTTATTGACGGCAAAGATATTTATGCTCCAGGCGTGGATGTAAATGCTTTACGCAAAAGAGTTGGCATGGTCTTCCAAACACCTAATCCCTTTCCGATTAGTATCTATGATAATATTGCATATGGGCCACGGGTTCATGGCTTGCGCAATCGCGCTAAGCTGGACGAAATCGTTGAAGACAGTCTGCGAAAAGCTGCCGTATGGGATGAGCTGAAAGACGAACTCAGGAAAAACGCGTTGCAAATCTCCGGCGGTCAACAACAACGCCTTTGTATCGCGCGCGCCTTGGCAGTAGAACCCGAAATCCTGCTGATGGATGAGCCCACTTCTGCGCTTGACCCAATCTCAACCGGTAAAATTGAAGATTTGGTAATTGAGCTCAAAGAAAAGTATACTATTGTTATAGTAACCCATAATATGCAACAAGCAGCGAGAATTTCGGATAAAACCGCGTTTTTCTTAACAGGTGAAATTATTGAAACTGGCGAAACAGCACAAATATTCTCATATCCGAAAGATGAACGCACAGAAAATTACATTACAGGTCGTTTTGGATAGGTGGTAGGTAAATGATGAGAGCTAAATATTTTAAAGAACTTGAAGAGCTCAAAACAGAAGTTATTCTGTATGGCTCGTTTATTGAAGGTATGTGTCGTACTTTGCAAAAAGCCTTTGTTGAGGGTGATTACGAAGAAGCTAAGCTGCTGGCAGATGAAGAATCAACGGTACGCTCTAGAGAACGACGTATCGAAAATGACTGTTTGCGGATTATGAGCACCCAACAGCCGGTTGCGAAGGATTTGCGTTTTATTTCATCAGTGCTAAAAATTGCGAACAACTTGCAACGCATTGGCGGACACGTTATCGAAGTTGTAGAGCTTTTGGACTTCGTTGGTCCTATCAACAACTTGTTTGCTGTTAATCATCTCACCGAGATGAATAGCCGAGTGATGATCATGCTTAAAAAAGCACTGGATTCTTTTGTTGAAAATGACCTCGAATTAGCAGAGGAAGTGATTGCCAGCGATAATGAGGTTGATGCGCTTTTTGATAAAACCATGGATGAAATTGCAGACCGCATCAGAACTGACACAGAAAATTACAAACAACTTATCGACGCCATGCAAATCACCAAATACCTTGAGCGTATTGGTGACAATACCGAACGCATCGCGCGCTGGGTTATCTTTGCTATCAAAGGCGATCCGGAACAACAAGAGCAACAGTAGGAGTAGTTCATGATTTACTGTATTGAAGATGACCAATCTATCCGTGAACTGCTTGCCTACGCCCTGCAAAAAGAGGGTTATGAAACAAGACTGTTTGAAGATGGATCCACATTGCTTGAGGTCATCAGCGAAAAAACGCCCGAACTTATCATTTTAGATATCATGCTACCCGGCGAGAGTGGTTTGGCACTTTTGAAAAAGCTCAAAGCCGATCCCGATACCAAGGATATTCCAGTTATCTTGCTTACTGCCTTAGGCGGGGAATATGATAAAGTCATCGGGCTTGATTTAGGCGCGGATGACTACATCTCGAAACCATTTAGCGTGATGGAGCTTTTAGCACGTATTCGGGCAGTGAAACGTCGCAGCAACAGCACGATTATCCAGCATTTAGAGTATAACGGCATTGAAATCAACTATTTAAATCGAACAGCTTTTGTGGATGGCGAGGAATTAGAGTTGACCTTTAAGGAATTTGAGCTCTTGTTCCAACTGTTTTCTCATCCAGGCATGGCATATTCGCGCGAAAAACTACTTGAAAATGTTTGGGGCTATGATTTCGAGGGCGGCACGCGCACTGTGGATGTGCACGTTGCTTCATTGCGCAAGAAGCTCGGTGAAAAAGGTGCGTTGATTAAAACTGTGCGTAATATTGGTTATAAGGCGGGCGCTGAAGCATGAAGCGCCGCATGAACCTGATTAACACACTGGTTATCGTCCTTGCGGTGCTTGCCGTTTTAGTGGCGGTTACCTTTGTTTATCATCGCATGTCGCTGGACAATCAGCAAACCTGGATGCGCGAGACCTTGCGTTTTTATAGCAGCATAGTTGATGCTGATACTGAGAATCAAATTGAAATTCTCAAAAAGCTAAACAGTAAATACCGAAGTGTACGGGTTACTTTGATTGACCCAGATGGAAATGTTATTTACGATAGCAGTGTTGATGAATTCCATTTGGAAAACCACGCTGACCGTAAAGAATTCAGGGAGGCATTGCTGGGTAAACTGGGCGAAGACATACGACACTCTGAGAGCGTCGGCGAAGACAGCTTTTACTTTGCCATGCGAGTTGCCGGGGGCAATGTGGTGCGTCTTTCTCAGGAATGGAAGAACATGGCTGGCTTATTGGGGAAAGCCTTACCCACAACTGCCATTATTGCGGTGCTGGCGATTATCTTGAGTGCTGCTTTTACCCATCGCACTTCGCAACGTATATTGGAGCCCATTGATTATTATGCCGAGAACCTCGAGCAAATGATTCTCGCTGATACAGAGGACATCCCGGTGTACGATGAACTTTTGCCCTTTGTACGAGAACTTCGTGTGCAAAAGAAAACCATTGACGCACACCTTGAAGAACTCAAATACCAAAGCGAGACCATTAACCGCTTAATCCGCGACGCACGCGAAGGTATGATATTGATGGACTCTGAACTCACTATCCTGAGTATTAATGCCAGCGCGGTGCGCCTGTTGGGAGGGGA
This sequence comes from Chloroflexota bacterium, assembly GCA_012800995.1. GTDB lineage: Bacteria > Chloroflexota > Anaerolineae > Anaerolineales > Anaerolineaceae > Mesolinea. The sequence goes on along the minus strand of JAAZIH010000159.1, from coordinate 2,131 downwards.
TACGAGCTCGGAATATCGCGGTAAGGACTATTTACATTTATGCCGTTTGCCGGAAATTTATCAGAAGCTCGAGCAAAGCTCAGACAGTGAGCATGAAACCTTTACGGTTGAAATGAACAGTACGCTTTTGCGCATTTACATCAACCGTGTGTTAAGACAAGATGAATTGTATGGGGTCATGATGATCATAGCCGATGACTCAGAGAACTTGCGACTCGAAAAACAACGCAAAGAATTTACTGCCAATGTGAGCCACGAACTGCGTAGCCCGTTAACCGCGATTAATGGCTATGCAGAACTTTTGAAAAACGGCATGGTGGATGCTGATGATGTAAAACGCATCGGGGGCACGATTTCTGATGAAGGGCGGCGCTTGTCTGCCATCATCGATGACATCATCAAACTTTCGCAGTTTGACGAAAGCAAGGTGCAACAAGAAAGTACCGAAATTGACCTGGACGCTTATTTACAACAAATACTGGCAGTGTATAACGAGACAATAAACCAACGTATACTCAAATTGAGTATTACCCTGGAAGGTGAAAGGACTTTGTTCTTCCCCGAAGCGATGCTGCATGATGTGCTGGATAATTTGATTTCTAACGCTGTGAAATACAATCGCGATGGCGGCAGTATAGACATTTGGCTTAGCAATCAGCCCAACGAATTGCGTTTGCGTGTGGCTGATACCGGTATTGGTATCCCAGAAGAGCATATCGGCAGAGTGTTTGAGCGTTTCTATATGATAGACAAGGCCAGGTCACGAGCGATTTCCGGTTCAGGTTTGGGCCTGGCAATTGTAAAGCATGTGGTGGAATTTTTGGGAGGCAAGGTCTTCCTGGAAAGTGAACTAAACCACGGTACGACCATTGAAGTGTTCTTGCCAAAAACAGACCCAAATTCAGATGCTGAATAACAGCTATTACTTTGTTTATTCGCATTCAAGCTCACATTTAGTGAGCTTGTAATATTTTGCGCATCAGCCTATAGCGTTTTGCTTTATTTGTAATGGCATATTAGGAAGATCATAAATCTATAAACCAAAAAAAGTTGGAATGAATCAAAAACAATTTAGCTTAGCAGCTTAGCATTGTATGACCAACGAAGGAGAGAAAATGAAAAATAAGAATAGAGTTATTATTTTGTTAGTTCTGCTGATTCTGTTGATTGCCTGCACGAGTGGCGCAAAGAAAACAGATACAGAAAACGGAACCATTGCTGAAAGGCTTTTATCAAAAGTTGGGGGACTTTTCACTAAAGATACTCCCGATGAAGATACAAAAGAAGAACCAGCCATCATTCAAGAGGCACCTGTTGTCGCGGATGAAACAGAAGAAATACTAAGCTCAGAGCTATACGCGCTCGGTAAAAATGTGACAGTTCCAGAAAGCGTCATCTATGATAAAGATGGCATAAAAGTAACTGTAAAGTCTCTGGATTATGATGGTTGGATGGGGGTAGAGTTGAAATATCTGGCAGAAAATGAATCGGGGAAGTCAGTCATACTGCAAGCTGCTGATCTTGTCATCAATGGTTTTGTGTTAGACCCTGTCATGTCTACCGATTTGCCATCGGGGGAAAAAGTGAATAACGCCTTAACTATTATGGCGGAGGATCTTGAAACCGCAGGAATTGAAACGATTCAGTATTTAGAGTTTAATTTGCGTATTATAGATAGTGATGATTGGTCAAAATCATTCAACACGGATCGAATACGGGTAGAAACTAATGCGGATCCTGCTTTTGCTCAAAAGGTTGATGATAGTGGAGACCTTTTATTTGAACAGGATGGCATTCGCGTCATCATGAAAGAGCTGGATACAGAGGCGAGTTATTTTGCTGCAGAACTTATCGTGTTGGTCGAAAATAACTCTGGCCGCGATATTTCTCTTACCGTTAGGGATGTTTCAGTAAATGGCTTTGAGGTCAACCCCATTTTTTATGTAGATCTTTTGTCAGGTACTAGGGCATATACTGAACTCATCTTTTTGGAGGAAGATTTGAAAAGTCACGGTATTGTTGATTTCAAAGAAATTGAACTCTACTTTAGTGCGATTGACAAAAATGAATGGAATACTATTTTTGAAACTGAAATGATTAAGCTTAGATTTGATTAACCGAAAATAAAAAC
>JAAZIH010000158.1 GCA_012800995.1 Chloroflexota bacterium | reverse complement strand
TGGGCTAAAATGCGATCTTTTTGCGCGTTAATTTGTTGCGCTTTTTTGATTTCTTCTGGAATAGAAATACGCATTTGATCAATAATATCCATGAAGGCGTTTTCATCTACCATCACATTGCGGGTCAGTGGCACAGGTTTTCCAGCGTTAAAAAGCTCTTCCATGCGATCGACTAAATGTAAGATGTCCATATGTCCTCCGTAACGATAAACGTGTTGATTAAGTTTATCATCATTTTAATGAATTGCCTAAATTTCACAGGCAAAATGTAAAATCTACGCGCTGTTTTTGTTTAGTTTTCGTTTTCAAGCGCTTGATATCTGACTTTCAACGCGCGATTGACGTGCTCCGGCACCATACTGCTCACATCACCGCCCAATGAGGCAATTTCTTTAACCGTGCTTGCCGATAGAAAAGTATTTTCTTCGGTAGTAATCAACGCGATAGTATCAATCTCAGGTAACAGACGCCTGTTAGCCAATGCCATCCTGAATTCAAGTTCAAAGTCCGAAAAAACGCGCAAACCTCTCACAATAGCCCTCGCGCCAATGGTTTCAGCAAAACTCACGGTGAGACCGGAATAACCCATCACCTGCACATTTGGAAGGTGTTTGAGTGCTTCTCTCGCTAATTCTATGCGCATTTCAGGTGTAAAAAGAAGGTTTTTGAGCGGTTTATCATAAACCGCCACCACAACTTCATCAAACAGCTTTGACGAGCGCGTGGCAATATCAATGTGCCCAAAATGAATAGGGTCAAATGTGCCTGGAAAAACAACTTTTGTCATTAACTTAAATCTCCACTGCCATCCTCAGCCTGGGATGACCAAAAATGCTCAAGAACGTTCTTGAGATCAGTGTTTTCTTCTTTTTCCAAATCGGGGTCATCTTCTAAGAGCCACTCTGCCAAATCACGGGCTTTTTTAATCAGCTGAACGTCAAATAAATTCGCCATTTTAAGCTCTATATAGCCAGCTTGTTTAGTGCCCAAAAAGTCACCTGGTCCACGTTGCTTGAGATCTTCCTCGGCCAGTAAAAAGCCATCGTTTGTACGGGTCATGACGTTGAGGCGCTCATTTTCAGCATCATCGGAGCTTTGTGGGATGAGAAAACAATAGGATTGCGCGTCTCCGCGTCCCACTCTGCCCCTGAACTGATGCAATTGCGCCAAACCAAAGCGATTAGCCCCCTCAATCACCATCATTGTCGCGTTGGGGATATCCACGCCCACCTCAACAACAGACGTCGAGACCAGAATGTCAAATTCTCGGTCGCGGAACTTCAGCATCACCTCATCTTTTTCAGCAGGTTTCAGGCGCCCGTGTACCAAGCCAACTTTCAAATCCGGAAAAACCTCTTTCTGCAAGCGTTTTTGCTCATCAACGGCGGCTTTGATTTCTTCGTTTTCAGAAGCTTCTACCAGGGGATAAATGATAAAAGCCTGATTGCCCTGTTTAACCTGAGCGCGAATGTTGTTGTATACACGTTCCCGCTCATTCGGAAAAGCCACCATGGTATGCACTGGCAATCTTCCGGCAGGCATTTCGTCGATAACACTCACGTCCAAATCGCCAAAAATGGTCAGTTGCAAAGAGCGTGGAATGGGCGTTGCGGTCATCACCAAAACATGTGGATTATCGCCCTTGGCGCGCAGTTTGGCGCGTTGGTTCACGCCAAAGCGATGTTGTTCATCAATCACCACCAATTGTAAATCCTGGAACTGCACGGGGTCTTCAATGAGCGCGTGCGTGCCAATGAGCACTTTTAGATGCCCACTTTGTAAATCCGCATGGATTTCAGCGCGTTCTGCCGCGCTGGTATCACCGGTCAATAGGCGCACCTGATCCGCTTCCAAAAAAGGCTGTTTGCCATCAGTGGCGGTCGTCATCAAGCGCGAAAGCGTGCGGTAATGTTGCTCTGCCAGGATGCTGGTTGGTGCCATAATCGCCGCCTGCGCGCCACCTTCGATAACCATCGCCATCGCCA
>JAAZIH010000027.1 GCA_012800995.1 Chloroflexota bacterium | reverse complement strand
TAAACGCGAAGCTTTCATAACCCCGAATTCGCGCGACTTCCTCCAGAATATCCGCCGGCAGGCTCACATCGCCAGTCGCGCGCCAGCTTGGCACCTGGCAAGCAAACACGCCATCCTCAAAAGTCACGCCAAAGCCAAGCCGCCCTAAAAGCGCTCGCACTTCATCCACTTCAAGCGTATCGCCCAGACGTTTTTCCAAGTAATCTTTGCTAACGGGGACAAGCAGTGATTGCGTTTCGCTCACAACAGCATCTGTAAAACCCGTCAATCTTGCTTCGGGCATAAGTTCTTTGAGAAGCGCGACCGTCAAACCCAAAGCCTGGTCAACGCGCTGGGTATCGAGCGCTTTTTCAAAGCGACTGCTCGATTCTGTGCGCACACCAAGACGCGTCGCTGTGCGACGGGTGCCAATCGCGTCAAAATTAGCAACTTCCAGGATAACCGCCTGGGTATCTTCCAGGACAGAATCCAGCTTTCCGCCCATCACGCCCGCCAAAGCGAGCGCTTTCACCTGATCCGCGATCAGCAAATCGCTGTCGCAAAGCTCAACAACTTCGTCATTAAGCAAGGTCAGCTTTTCGCCTGCCTGTGCCCGACGCACCACGATGCCCCCTTCAACATGCGCGGCATCAAAGGCATGGGTCGGCTCACCCACACACAACATAACGTAATTGGTGATATCGACCATCAAATTAATCGGGCGCACATCCAGACTTGCCAGACGTTCGCGCATCCAAATGGGTGATGGTTTATTAACGATACCTTCAATGCTCAACGCGGCATAGCGCGCGCAACGGGATCCATCATTGATTTCAACGGATATGCCAGTTGGCAGCTTTTCTTTAAATTCTGGTAAGGGCTTTAGTGGCAGATCATAGATAGCAGCTAACTCACGCGCGATGCCATAATGCCCCCACAAGTCGGGACGATTGGTGATGCTTTTGTTATCAATTTCGAAAATGACATCATCGCGTCCGACAAGCACGCTAACAGGCTGTCCAGGATAGGTTTCATAACCTGCAAGATCGATGATTTCCGCTTCTTCTTTCGCCGGAAAAAGTTCTTCCATGCCGATTTCCGCGCTGGCACAAATCATCCCCGCCGAAGGCACGCCACGCAGTTTGCTGGCTTTGATTTCAACCGGTTCGCCCTCGCCATGCCAGCGCACATACGAGCCAGGCTTTGCCAGGACAACCATCTGACCTACTTCAAGATTGCTGCCACCACATACCACCTGACAGGGTTCATCTTCACCGGCATCGACTTTGACTACACGCAAGCGGTCTGCCTGCGGATGAGCCTCAACAGATACGATTTTTGCCGTAACGATTTTATCCAAGCTTGAGCCGAGGTCTTCAAAGCCCTCCACTTCAACCGTGCGCATGGTGAGATCATAAGCCAATTGCTGAACACTTAAATCAGCCGGGAGATCCACAAATTCTTTAATCCAGTTCAGTGATATTTTCATGTTTGCCTCTTACTTAAATTGCCCTAAGAATCTCAAATCGGCACTGTGGAAAAGACGCACGTCGTCAATGCCGTAACGCATCATCACCAATCGATCTAAACCGATATTGATATAAAAACCAGACCATTCCATGGGGTCCAGTCCTGCCGCCAG
>JAAZIH010000157.1 GCA_012800995.1 Chloroflexota bacterium | reverse complement strand
TGTAAAAAGAGCTTGACTTCTAAAATTGCTGTGTTATACTATTGTTCCTCGGGGGCGTGGTGTAGCGGTTTAACATGCGGCCCTGTCAAGGCCGAGATCGCGGGTTCAAATCCCGTCGCTCCCGCCAAAAAAGCTGTCCTGTTGGATAGCTTTTTCTTTTCATTCAGGATGTCTGCGCAAAGCTTACTATTTATAAAAAAGAAAGCCTCTAAAATTTATTCAGTCTTAAACTAAGGTCCAGTCGGGGTATTCGGTTCATTATCCAACTGCTCAATTTCGTTTTCACCATTCTTTTGAACAGAAATTCCACGATAAGGTAAATCATTTAGCGAAAGAGACTCGCTATCTTCTCTTTCTTGGTCAATTAAATTATTGCCATGATGGATTTTCTTGCTCATATCCAAATCAGCCATGTCTAATTTTGCTTCATCAAGGATTTTTCGGGGATAATTACGAATTTCATCGGTAGTCTGCACAACTTCACGAAAGAGTACGTTCTTGTTCAATTTTCGCAAAAATTCACCTAAAGAATGCCCCACCTTTACAATACGATTGGGACCAAGTGCTATTAGAGCTATAAGCAAAATAAGTAGTAATTCTAAGCCACCGATGTTAAAAAATTCCATCGAGCTCCTAAATCTTCTTATTTATCTTCTTTCGAGGGATCAGTATCTGTAATTTTTTCATCAACAGCATCCCTGTCTTTGCCTTGCAAACCATCTTTAAAAGCGCGAATGCCTTTGCCCAATTCGCCCCCAACCTTAGCGATACGTCCCGCGCCAAAAAGAATAACGATAATCAAAACGATAATTAACACTTCCCAAATTCCTAATTGTGGCATTTAAACCTCCAAGCTTTCAGCCGCGTCAGGTTTCGCGCGTTGTTTTTCTGCGATGGCGGCTAATCCTATACTCAGTAAATATAATACAAAAAGTGGAATCATGAAAATCGCCATATTCACAGGATCACTCGTTGGCGTAATAATTGCTGCCAAAATGGCAATAATTACAATCGCCACACGCCATCCTTTGAGCATTACTTTGGCTTTTATCAGACCAAAACGTGCAAGAATATAAACGATTAGCGGCAGTTCAAAACTAATACCAATCCAAAAAAGCAAATTAGTAACAAAGCTAAAATAGGACTTGACACGAATCATTGTTTGAATGCCGAGTATTGACATTAAAAAATCCAGTGAAGCTGGAAGCATTATATAAAAAGCGAATATAACTCCACCCACGAACATAAGCGTGGCAAATGGCACAGCGATAAGGATGTTTTTCCGTTCATTATCTTTCAGACCTTTTCCAATGAATATAAAAAGCTGTGAAAAAGTCCACGGTAGTGCTAACAAAAAACCTGCCAATAGCGCGATGCGCATATAAACACCAACACTCTCGGTTACTTCGATTGCATGGAGTTTTTCAAGCCCCCCCATTGGACCTGATAAAAAAATTAGAATTGGTTTTACGAAAAATGCCGCTACAATGACGCTAAGAATTAAACCTATCAGGATATTAAAAAGTGTTTTACGAAGTTCTTCAATATGCTCTAATATGCTTTGTTTTTCGTCGCTCATGGCTAAGAACTCAGGTCCAAATTAAGTTAAGGCTTTAATGGTTTCAAACAGTGCCGCTATTGCAAGGGTCATTGCTTTCTCATCAATATCGAACTTAGGATGATGATGAGGATGGATTTTGCCATCAACTTTCTGACCAGCACCAATCAACAGCATCGCACCAGGTATACGGTCAACAATATAAGCAAAATCTTCCGATAAATTTGTCCGATAGTGAGAATCGACTACCAACTCCTCTATATCTACACGCATATCTTCCAATTTTTTACGGCATATGTTTGAAATGTAGGTTTGATTGTTCACGGGTATAGTACTTTCTCTAATCAGAACCTCCGCTTCAGCACCAAAGCTTGCTGCAATTCCCTTAGCGATCGATTCAATGCGTTCCTCTATTAACTCACGCGTTTGATTATCAAACCACCGTATGGTTCCTGCCATTCTTGCCTTATTAGCAATAATGTTACGGCGGTCACTCGCCTCCATTTGGGTTATGCTCACCACAGCTGATTGGCTTGGTGAAATACTACGAGATACAACAGATTGTAAAGCTACTATAATCTGCGAAGCAATATAGAGTGGATCGATTGTTAGGTCAGGTTTAGCCGCATGCCCACCTTTTCCTGTTACGTCAATCACCAAGTCACTCGAACCACCCATAACCGGACCATCAGGAATAGCTACCCAACCAAAAGGCTTTTCAGCCCACAAGTGCACAGCCAGGGCATAATCTACTGGCACAAAGTCAAATAGCCCATCAGCAATCATGGCTTTTGCGCCTTGTCCAATTTCTTCAGCTGGTTGAAAAACGAAAAGAACTTTACCGTTTATTTCATCGGGATTTTCACGCAACAATCTCGCCAGACTTAAACCCACTGCCATATGCCCATCATGTCCACAAGCATGCATTCTACCATCGCATAATGAGGTGAACGTATGAGCGGTATCTTCTTGAACAGGCAAACCATCCATGTCAAAACGCAACATAAGCGTTTTACCCGGTCTGCCACTATCAAACAAGGCCACTACACCGGTACCCCCCACGCCTTCTTTCACTTCAAAGCCCATTTGCTTCAATTGTTCAATAACAAACTTTGCTGTTTCAAATTCCTGAAAAGCGAGCTCTGGAATTTGATGTAGGCGTCGGCGTGTTTTAATTGTATATTGAGAAATCTCTTGGGCTTTTAAGAATATTGTCATTTCATTCCTACATAGGTAGTAGTAAATACTGAGTTGTTTTGGACAAACACTATAAACACAATAATTACGACCCTTTAACGGTCTTGCTTTTGTTGTCGTTGCCCTCGAGATGGCTTTTTACCGCGGGGTTTACCCGGTTTTCGCCCTTGTTTCGCGTCCGTTGCTGAACTTTTGGGTGATTGTTTGTCTTTCTTACCCCGGTTATCCGTCTTGCTAACCCTGCCTCCACTAATGCCTCGTTTTGGCTTATCCTGCTGAGCCTGAGCGCTTTCTTTCCTGGGCTTATCTCTACCAGAACGATCAACTCTATCACTATCTCGCTTGGCACGCCCAGAAGGACGTTTACCACGGTGTTGAGGTTCAGGTTCTATCTTGAGCAATTCTACATCCGTATGATCTAACTCATATTCCCATTGATCTTCCTCAAAAACCACTGGCTTAACCTGCATAACTCCAGTTTCTAATTCTTCCCGTGTAAACTGGCGGGGCCCGATTTCCGGTAAATTAACGATAACAGATTGACTCAATGGCAAAACCTGTGTCACGCGACCTTCGCCGAGTGGTGTCATCACCATCTTTTTACGCTTAGGGAGTTCCTTCAGTGCCGCTTCGTAGGTTTCGCTTTCATAGCGCAAACAACAGCGCAAACGCCCACAAATACCAGTAATTTCTGATGGGGTTAGCGAAATATCCTGTGCCTTTGCCATTTTGATAGAGATAGAACTAAATTCAGTCAAAAATCGGGAGCAACATCGCTTCTCCATCCCACACGCGCCCAAACCAGAGACCATTTTTGCGACATCGCGTGGGCCAACCTGACGAACTTCAAGGCGGGTATCACTGAAATTTTTCGAAACATCTCGCAAGAAACTACGAATATCAAACTCAACATCCTGTTCGTAGGTCATGTAGATAGTCATTTTCGCGCCATCCAAGGTATATTCAGTGTCTACAGCTTTTATATCACCATAGTTGTTCTCTTTTAGGAACCGATTGACGATAATCACCGCTTCTTTAGATTTTTCTTTGTTCGCCTGGTAAATTTCTAAATCTTCTTGATTTGCGACACGTTCCACATTGAGCACGTTGCTACCATCTCCCTTTGGATCTACATCCAAAGCTGCTACTAATGCCAATTGCACGCCACGAGAAGTATTGACAACAACATAGTCACCCAGCTGAACATTGAGCTCGGGTGAAATTGAAAAATGATAATGTTTACCGACAGGCATAAATTGTACGCCTATGTATTTTAATTCTTCCATATTTAAATTATACTTGATGCGTCCCGTTGATTCCATAGAGCCTGCGAAGCATCTCATAATCCTCAGGCGTGTCAATGTCTAAGCCCTGTCGCTTATCCTGCCAATCCACCGTTCGAACATCAAAAAATGGGAAAATTGTTTTTCCGCCTCGGTCACCTTCTATTTGTTTTAATTTTTCAAAACACTGCTTTGAAAAATAGACTGGGCTTATTAATTCATCATGAACCAATGGAGCAACAATTTCTGCGCCATTTAACGCTTCCTTTTTCATTAATTCAATGAGTGAATATGGTGTTTGAGGCTGATCAACCTGGAGGAAAAAAGCCCCCGTTGTATCTGGGTTTGTCTCAAGTAAAGCCTGAATACCAAGTTTTATCGAGCTTGATTGACCTTGTTCCCAATCCAAATTGCTTACGATTTTCAAATCCTTGTGCTTTATAGTCCTGGATACTTCTTGCGCTTGCGCGCCTAAAACGACAACAATAGGTGCCAAACCTGCCTTAAAAACGGTTTCGATAACCGTATTGATAAAGTTATCATCTTTCCAGATTAGGGTCTGTTTTGTACGTCCAAATCGACGTGAGCCACCCGCTGCAAGGATAATAGCAGCTGGTGGCTCAAGATTTTCTTTTTCAAAACACATAAAATATTAAATTTTTCCTATTCCTTGCAAGACACGCTCTTGTGTCAAGGGGAAATCATCAAAACGATATCCAGTCGCATCATAAACTGCATTGCATACCGCCGATGCCACAGGCAAACACATCATCTCTCCCATGCCACGCGCGCCATAGGGACCTACTGGGTCGGGGTACTCAAGCACAAGCGGGATAACACGTTCTGGAATATCCATAATTGTAGGAATTAGATAATTCGAGAAACGCGTTGATAAGGCTTTACCATCTTTAGTGACAAATTTTTCCATTAGAACATAACCCAACATCTGCAAAACGCCTCCTTGAATTTGACCTTCTACCAAAGCTGGGTTAATAGCTTTCCCTACATCATTCGCACAATAAAATTCCTTCACTTCTATCTTGCCCGTTCGCGTATTTACCTCGATGATAGCAACCTCAGCAACGTAACCATAGGCAAAATTTGGATAACACGAACCATCGGGAGGTGCCATCGGAGAGGTGGCTGGGGGGCGATAAACGAAAGAACCATACGCTGGACGGTTGCCTTCAGCCCATTTTTCCAAAGCCAAGTTAGCTGCACCGATAATCGAGTTTCCAGCCATAAAAGTCATTCGCGATGCAGATACACTACCCGCTCCCAAGGTATTTGAGGTGTCGGAATAATGCGTTTCTATTTTTTCTTCAGGTAATCCAAGAGCTTCGCAAGCAAACTGTTTAAAGACGGTATGCGCACCTTGCCCAACTTCGGCACCAGCATGATATAGATGCGCTTTTTCAATCTCATCTTCGCCTTCTAAAATAATTGTCGCGCCACAGTTTTCTTTCGCACCATAGGAAAAACCGACATTCTTGTAGCCACATGCGAACCCAACACCAATCTTGATGTCTGGATCATTGCTCACAAGTTCGGTTGAACGTTTCCAGCCTTGATCTGTATGCTCCCATCCTGAAGCTAAAGCGGCTTTTTCAACAACTTCACGAATGCTTACACCCTTGGGAATCACACTTCCCATTGAAATAATAGAGCCTTCTTTAAACATATTGCGCCAGCGTAGCTCAACCGGATCCATATCAAGCGCAACAGCTAATTTGTCCATTTGGCTTTCAACCATGAAATTTGCCTGCGGACCACCAAAACCTCTAAAAGCTCCACCAGGAATGCAGTTGGTGTAAACTGCATAGGCATCAACCGCTACATTTGGGATTTCATAAGGACCAGACGCTAAAAGTGTGGCATTACCCAAAACCTTTGTTGAAGTGTAAGCATAAGCTCCACCATTAGCCCATATTTCAGCTTTAACTGCCAATATCTTGCCATCTTTATTAGCCCCCCACTTCGCGTGCATTGTATAGGCATGGCGTTTGTGATGAGATATTATAGATTCCTCCCGCGACCAAACTATTTTAACTGGTCGGTTTATGCCTCGTTCACGTAATCTCATTACCGCTAAACCAAGTATGATTTGAACAGTCATGTCCTCTCGACCGCCAAATGCGCCTCCGATAGCCGGATAAATGACACGCACCTGGTCTTCCTCAAGTGCTAATGCATGCGCGATTTCTTTGCGATCCTCATGAGTCCACTGCCCTGCCACAATGACGGTAATTCGACCTTCTTCATCGTAAAAAGCGACACCAGCCTCAGGTTGCAAATAAGCATGTTCTTGCACTGGCGTTTTATAACTGCCTTCAACAATTACGTCACACTGTTCAAAAGCCTCATCTACAGAACCTAAACGAACGCGATTTCGATGGAAAATGTTCGAGTCACGTCCTGGATGTAAAATATGCGCATCTGGTGCGATAGCCTTTTCCAAAGTATCAATGAGCGGCAGGATTTCATACTCAACCTTAATTAGTTTTAAGGCTTCCTTAGCTATCTGCTCATTCTCAGCAATAACCAAAGCAACATGATCACCCTCAAAGCGCACGACATCAGCGCCTTCCTTTTCAGAACCAGGACCACATAACACAGGTTGGTCCTGAATACCGAGCCCATATTCATTGACTGGCACATCTTTAGCAGTTAACACTGCCACTACGCCTGGTAATGCTTCAGCAGCATGGGTATCAATAGACAAAATCCGCGCGTGCGGAACACCCGCGAAGAGTATTTTCATAATGAGTTCATCAGGAAAATTGAAATCTCCAGGATACTTTGCTTTCCCAATGACTTTTTCGTAGGCGTCTAATCTTTTTACTGATTTTCCAACTCCGCTCATAGTGCGCTCCATTTTTTTATATGTGTTTGATATCTTCAACTGCTTCAATTATTTTGTTATAGCCGGTACATCGGCACAAATTACCAGATAATCCTGCCATAATTTGCTCTCGTGTGGGATGAGGCTCTTCCTGCAAAAGCTTTACTGCAGCCATAACAAAGCCTGGCGTACAGTAACCACATTGTACAGCCGCATGCTGTATAAAAGCCTCCTGCACAGGATGCAAGACACCATCCTGACCAATACCCTCAATAGTTGTAATGTTGGCTTGATGCGCTCGGGGAGCAGGAATGAGACAACTTAATACCGCGCGTCCATCCATAAACACCATACATGCACCACATTCACCTTCTTCACAACCAGGTTTTGGACCAGTTAGACCTGCACGATCGCGTAACAAATGTAAAAGGCTCATATCGCTGGCTCCAGTAAAAACGTACTCTTCGCCATTTATTGTGGTTTTAATGGTGTCTCCATCCCATTCGCCTTGCTTCACGCCAGACCAATCATCTCTTGTATTCAAACTGATTGGTTTTTGGGGAATGGACTGACGTAAGTCCGCTCGCATTAGGTCATGCAAGGCCTCCATTACGAGTTCTTTCATCATATAGTCGCGAAATTCCTTAGATACACGCCCAGTTCTCGTCTTGGCATCCACGACTGCAAGCCGCGCTGCTTCCTCAATGATACTATCATCCACGACCTTACCAATAAGATATTGCTCCGCGTTTGGAGCGTGCATCACAACCGGACCTACTGAACCCATGGTTACTTTTGCGTCCGTGACTTTATCTCCATCAAAAGTTAGCAAGACGCAACAATTTAAAACAGAAATAGCTTGCGCTTTTCGCAAACCCAGTTTTTTGAAAGCGCCTTTTTGACACGGACTTAAACTTTTAAAGAAGACTTCTTTCACAAATTCATCTTTTTCCAGCAGCGTTTTGCGATAGCCAGTATAGAAATCGGCTAAAGGAACTATCCGTTCTCCACGAACACTGGATAACACCAATTTCGCGTCCATAGCCATCAAGGAAGGAATTGTGTCATTTCCGGGTGATGCAGTAACCAAATTGCCGACCACAGTAGCACGATTGCGAAGAGTGGGTGTACCCACCGTATAACAGGCTTGAAGCAATGGAAAAGCACCGTCACGTAACAAGCGAGAATGCAAAACATCATTATGAGTCACGATCGCACCAATGTGGAGCATATCGTCTTTATCTTGCCAAATTTTGTCCAGCGCGATAACTCGCGAGATATCCAAAACCGTATCAAGTTCCGGCCATTGGTCGCTGTTGATTTCGACCATCAGGTCTGTTCCACCCGCGATAATTTTCGTAGCTCCGCTTTGTTTCGCTAATAATTCAGCGAGTTCTTCGATGGTTTCAATAATATGATAATGCTTCCACATGTTTATGCTTTCTCCTATTTTGTGTTCAATACTTGAATAATTTCAGCCAAAATACTAATGGCAATTTCGTCTGGGGTTACTCCCCTGATATCCAGCCCAATTGGTGATTTGATACGGTCAGCTTTTTCTTGTGAAACTCCACGCTCGAGCATATGTTTTTTTGTATGCGCCCAACGATTTCGCGATCCAATTGAACCAAAATATGCGAAATCTGTCTCAAGCAATGCTGGAAAGCCATCAATATCTAATTGCGCGTCACGTGTTAGACCAACAATACAGGTTCGTTGTGAAATCTGAACCTTTTTAGGTAAATCCGCTATATCGCACAGAATAAACTCTACACCTTTTGGTAATTCCACGTTCTCGAGTGCATTTTCCCTATCATCCTGCAGAATGATACGATAATCCATCAAACTGGCAATCTTAAGCAATGCCAAACCAACATGACCAGCACCCAATATCAAAAGCGTGGCTTGTTCAAGTTGAGGCTCAATATACACTTTCACCCAACCTCCACAAACGCCCACAGCATGTCCGTCTTTAGGATTCATAGAATAATCCAAAAATTTTGTCTTGCCGGTTTTCATGGCTTGGTGAGCTTCGTTAATAACTTCCATCTCCAATGTGCCGCCCCCGACACTTCCAGAAGTTTCCCCATCAGCATAGACCAACATTTTACTGCCCGCTCTTCTGGGAACCGAACCTGCAGATTCTGTAATCACGCATAAGCAAACCTGCTTGCGCTCCTCTAATGCTTCAACTAATTCTTGATAAATTGTATCCATTACTCCTCAAGTAACGAGAGAACCTGGGGCAAAAGTTGCTTCTTACGTGAAACAACGCCTTCAGCGGAAAAAGTGCCATCACGTAAGATGCGATAAGGCAACTCTTCCAAGGCAGGCGGTTGTTCAACCATCAGCAAACGACTTGACCCTTCAACCACATCTGTAATCATCAACATGGCGAAATCCAGTCCATTCTCATCTTTGAATTTAATTAATGCTCTGCGTAACTGTCCCAGGATATCCCCGAGATCATATACCCCGGCAACCTCAACCTGCGAAATAGCAAACTTGAATCCAGCACTTTCGTAAGTCTTTACATCACCATTTACAATATTATCTGGTTCACGTGTCAACAAGCCGGCACCTGCTCGCACAACTTTCTCTCCATAGCTTTGTATGGTTTCATTCTCGAGTGGAGACCCAGGCACAAAAGCCCAGCGTGCAAGCGTTTCAGCAACGGCTTTATCGCGTGGAGTGGTTGTTGGGGATTGAAATATGAGTGTATCAGAAAGCAAGCCTGCTAAAAGCATACCTGCAATCTTTGGAGGCGCGCTTAATCCTGATTCCACAATTTGCTCGGCAACAAGAGTTGAGGTACTACCCACTATATCTACTGTAAACTTGATTGGAGTATGCGTGGATGGATTTCCTAAACGATGATGATCCAAAATTTCCAAGAGTTCAGCTTCTTCCAACGAGGCCACCGACTGTTGGGGTTCGTTATGATCCACCAGAATAATTTTAATACGTGGTGGATGCAACAAATCATTCTGTCGTGCAACACCTAAATAACGTCCTGCTTCATCCACAACCCAATATTCAGTAAATTCATGCCTCAACAAACGATTTATAACATCTTTTATACGTGTTTGAGGCTGAAAACGTGGAATATCTGTTTTCGCAGCCTCTCTGCTGGGAATATCCAACAATTGCGATATGGTCATATCCCTGTACTTGGGATGCGGACCAATGATGCGTCTCAAAAAGTCAAAAACACTTTGTCCTGTCACCATGCCATAGGGTGTACCGTCCGTGTTTACAATCGGTGCGATGCCCCCTGTGCGTGTAAGTATGGTCCAAGCGTCGTTTAAGGATTTGTCTGGGGAGGCAACATCATAGCGTTTGGTAACTGATTCAAAGCGCGGTGAGGCATCTGTCAGTAAAACAGGCGGATCCAAATCCAGGGTTTTTAGTACCCAAGATGTTTGCAAGTTCACTGAGCCAGCCCGACAAGCAACAGTTGGCAAATTATCTCTTTCGTGCAAAAGCCAGGCGTAGCCAATCGCTGAAGCAATTGAGTCTGTATCAGGGTTAATATGACCTGTGACAAAAATTCGGTCAGATCTTTTTATGGTGTATCCGCTATATTGCATCCGTTTCCTCAGTCATTAATTTTAGTTCACGTAAAACTTTTTCAGGCACAATGGGTATCTCCAGTAAATCAACACCACAGGCATTGAAAACCGCATTACCAATCGCTGGTGCAGCACCGTCAAGGGGAATTTCCGCAACTGCTTTTGCGCCATAAGGACCTGTTTTCTCATAAGTCTCAACAAATATTGTCTTAATTTTGGGCATCTCATCAGCTCTAAAGATATGGTAATCAACCAAATCAATTTCTCGTGCCACACCATTTTCATCATAAACCATTTCTTCGCAAACACCATAACCCAAGGCTTGTGCAATGCCACCTTCGATTTGAGCAGAAGCAGTTATGGGGTTGATAATCACCCCAGAATCTACTGCCATAATCAAATCTTCGACAGTCACTTCACCGGTTTCAATATCAACCAAGACCGTAGCAAATTGTGCCGCAAATGGGGGTGGCGAATTTGGTGAAACATATGAAGCGGTTGCCATAATCTGCTCTTGCTGTCGCCAGTGTAAGGAATCCAAGGCAATGGTTGCCAAACTCACTCTATCTCCATTTGGCGCGACTGCGTGCTTATCCTTCAATTGAATATCTTCAGATGAAAATTCAAAGCCTCGATCCGCAAAAATCATACAGGCACGACGCTTAATTTGTTCTGCCACATCCAGGCTGGCATTGAGTACCGCTGTACCCGAAACATATGTTGTAGATGATGCATAGGCACCCACATCAAAAGGTGTTGTGTCTGTGTCCGAAGAAAGCACAATAATGTCTTCTGTTGGCACACCTAATGTTTCCGCTGCGATTTGGGCAAGTACAGTATCTGAACCAGTTCCCAAATCGGTCGCGCCAACCAATAGGTTGAAAGAGCCGTCATCATTAATTTTGATACTTGCGCCGCCCATGTCCAGGAAAGGAATTGCTGTACCCTGCATCACAGTCGCCACACCAATACCCCGCCTGAGATGTGGCTGTCCTTTGACATATTGCCAATTAGGGTTATTATATTTTTCATCCCATCCAATGGCTTCACGCCCTTTTTGCACACATTCCGCTAATCCGACCGTCTGCAATACTTCCGGTACAGGCTCGCGTCCCTCGTTCCAGGCTGTACTAAAGGGCTGATATTCGCCAGACCTTACCGTGTTTTTCAAGCGAAACTCGATTGGATCCATGCCCAAAGAGTTGGCGATGTAGTCCATGTGTCTATCAAGTGGCCAATAGCCTTGTGGCACTCCATAACCACGATATGCGCCAGCAGGTGGCGTGTTGGTATAGACGATATCAGCGTAAAAGCGAATATTTGGAGCCTGGCGATATTTACCATCACCTACATACAAACCCATCGATTTCTGCCCAGTGTTTCCGGTTACCGTTAACGCGTGACATCCATAAGCTCCAGTATCTGAAAGCGCGGTCATCTCGTTAGCAGTCATCGTGCCATCGTTCAACACACCAGTACGCATTTTAATGCGCATGGGATGGCGTGACCGTGAAGCAATAAATTCTTCCTCGCGACTCATTTCATATAAAACTGGTTTACCCGTTGCAATTGTGAGATGGGCAGCAACATCTTCAATCAAAATTTCTTGTTTATTACCAAAACCGCCGCCAATGCGTGGTTTGATAACTCTGATTTGTTTTACCGGAAGACCTAAAACAGGAGCTAATACGCGTCGGGCATGGAAAGGCACCTGCGTGCTGGTACGCACTACCAGACGGTCATTTTCATCCCAATAAGTTAGGGTAACATGTGGCTCAATATGGGCTTGTTGCACCTTTGGTACTACATATTCTCGCTCAAATATTTGGTCTGCTTCAGTGAATCCCTTATCGACATCACCAATATCAATCCGAATTTTAGCTGCCAGGTTAATCGCTGGGTTTGAATCAGCAAAATTGACATATTCGGGCTGGTCATGTAAAACGGGCGCGCCTTCTTTCATGGCATCACGCATATCTAAAATAGGCTCTAATAGTTCATACTCAACGTCAATAAGCTCAAGGGCTTCATCAGCGATAGCAGATGTTTCCGCTGCGACAAAAGCCACTCTGTCCCCCACAAAACGGACTTTGTTATCCAATGAGAACATATCCAACGGACCTGGGATGGGGTCTGATTGTCCTGCGGTTGAATAAACCACCCGAGGAATATCCTCCCAGGTAAGCACCGCGGCAACGCCAGGCAAAGCCCGGGCTTTTGTGGCATCAATAGATTTAATTCGAGCGTGAGCGTAAGGCGAGCGCAGAACTTTAGCAATTAAGGTATCCTTCAAAGCTAAATCCGCGGTAAATGCAGGTTTGCCTTGAGCCAAAGAGGCAGCATCTATCTTCGTGTCTGATTTGCCTATTCTTTGCATATCGGGAATATCATCAACCTGAAGCATTTCTGGTTCATACGTGCTCAAATCAGTCTTGTTTTGTGGTTCTGCCATCAACTCTACCGCGCGTTGAATAGCCTGAACAGGTTTCACATATGCAGTACAGCGACACATCACACCACTCAATGCTTCGCGGATTTCCGCCTCATTAGGGTTCGGGTTTTCTCTCAACAATGCTTTTGCGGAAAGAATCATTGCTGGCGTACAATAACCACATTGAACCGCACCGCTCTCGATCATCGCAGTTTGCAATGGATCAAAGCCTTCGGTTTGTTTCCAGCCTTGTTGGGCTTGCTCACCAAATTTTTCAACAGTTTCAATTTCATGGCCTTGAGCCTGAACAGCCAAAAACATACAGCTATTGACTGGTTTTCCATTCAACAAAACGGTACAAGCGCCACATTCACCACGAATACATCCGCCACTTTTGGCACTAAAGTAGCCCAATTTCCTGAGAACATCCAGTAAGCTTTCGTTGCCTGTAATTTCGATAATCTCGGTTTTGTTGTTTACATTGAGGCTAATCTTCATGCTCATCCTCCTCTAATTCCGTTCCAATTTGGCTAAACAACGCTTCAAAAGTGCTTCTGCAGCACCTTGTCTATATGCGGCAGACGCCCATTCGTCATCAGTTTCTTCGAAAAGCTCTCGAATGGAGCTTGTCTCAATATCTGATTCTGGTTCAAAAACCAATCCACCTAAAAGAGCTTCGTGTCCACCAACGGTGACAACAATCGTCCCATCCATATCCCGCACAGCTGCCACACAGACAATTGGCAGGTCTTTTGGTGATCGTGCGACTTGTTCATAGGCTACAGCTTGAGGTTTATTGAAGCTAATCTTCTCGATAAAAAATTCTCGCCAGTTGTACTCTTCATTCAAATACTCATCCAAGGCAAGTAAACCGATATCTGGCTGAACGAACAAATTAATATCCAACGCTCTCAAACAGGTCAATAATGGCGAGCGCCCAGTGGCTATGCGCAAGAAATTGTCGACGCTCAAGCCATTGCGCACATTCCATCCACCTTCTATGCTAAGTGCCTCACGAAAATCCGCCCATAATATCTCGTCTTTAAAGAGCGTATCAAGTGAGCTTAGACCGCCAATCTCAAGCAAATCACCATTATCGACAAGCTGATCCATTTGGAGGTCTTGCAGATCAATAAGCACATCCCCTTCCTGATAACCTTTAACGTTGTAATCACCTCCAGTAAGGAAAAGATAATAACCCTCATGGCTTTCCATAAGCGCTTCCAATTCTTCACGCGTTTGAGGGCGATAATAATTTATGCCATGCTCATCCATATAAACCTCCAAACATAAATATTCTGCAAAGCAAAGCTGACCTTAACAATAAAGGTCACCTTCGCTTTTTATTTAAGCAGCCAGGCTGCTCATTTACATACAACACTTATTTGCCGAGAGGCGAAAAAGTGTCAATCAATAATTTAGTATCGCCACCAACACCGTAAAGAATCGGATAGGTTGCGCCATGGTCGATATATTCTTGCACCTTGGCTTTCGCTTCTTCAGGTGTACCGCTGGCGGTGATATGATGAATCAACGATTCAGGCACCAAATGCTTGGCGGCTTGAATTTGCTCGTGGGTTGCGGGCCAACCCAAGATAGATTGGATTTCTTCCACAATTGACATCGAAACACCAGAGGCAAGCGCGATATGAGGCTGCTGGGCAAGATATTGTGTGAGCAATTCGCGCGTTGAGTCAATCGCCTTTTCCCGGTCCTCATCCACCGAACACACAATCAATTGTGGGCGGTCGAAATCTTCCAATTTACGTCCGGATTGTTCCAAGCCCTTCATCAGGCTCTCAATCGCCATATCGTTATAGGAAACTGGCACACAGTAGTTCATAACAATACCATCAGCGATACGCCCAGTCATTTCGATCATTTTCGAACCTGTTGCGCCAATATAGATTGGCACATTGCGTGGTTCGCGGCGACCATGCACAACATCAAGCTCGATATCTTTTACCTTAACAAACTCGCCATCGAAGGTAACATTCTCCATATTCAGCAATCTTTTCATCACTGTTATGGTTTCCTCCATCGCTTTGAGTGGTTTGGTGCGATTGATGCCCACATTTTTAGCCAAAGGATCCCACCAGGCGCCAATGCCACAGATAATACGATCAGGTGCCAGGTCATCCAAGGTCAGGAATGTGGAAGCCAACAAGCCAATGTTACGGGTCCAGTTGTTGATTACACCCGATCCGATATGAATCTTCTCAGTTACCGCAGCATAAGCAGCCATGGGGACAATGGCATCGCGAACAAGACGGCTTTCGGCTTGATACACCGCATAGAAACCCTTTTCTTCAGCATAACGGACGATATCCAAACCATCCCGAAGATCATGCGAGTCTTGTAAATATAAAGCAACTTTTTCAATCATCTTTAATATCCTTTCATACCTTTTACTTGAGTTGGTTAAGTATTTTTTTATCCAGCATTTCCAGATCTGCATAAGTATCCAGGTCGTGCTGTATATTTTCTATCAGTAAAACGTCAAGATTTCCGCATAATTTAAAGGCTTGTCTGGCATGTTTCTGAAAAGAATTCAGCCCGAACTGAGGCACAAAACTGTTTATCTTACTAAGCAAAACAGCGTTGGTTCCCGTTTGAAAATGGTCCGGCACCAATGCGATGCCCTGCCAACTTGAGGGTCTATCTAACAAGGCATCTATGTCTCTGCCTTCCAATCTGGGTAAATCAGTGGGAATGATGATTACCCTTGAACAGTTTTTTCCCTCAAGATGAGCCAGTGCCTGTGTCAGCCCGTTATTCAAAGAAAATGGTTCTTCTTCCAATAAACCTTTCGCGTTCATGTTTCTCGCGATGTCTAAGACCGCTTTTGAACGACTGATGACTAAAATCTCATCTATCTCAGCATTATCTTGAAGTTTTTTTAAGGTGCGAATAAAACAGTTTTTATTGATTTCAAACAGTTCTTCGTTGTTAAAACAGCTCCTAAGCCGTGATTTACCTTCAGAAAAGGGTTTTACCGGAACGATAGCCCAAGTGCTCAATTTATGCCATCCCGAGGAGCTCTATGCCCTGCTCGAGGACAACTCTTGCCAGAGCTATCTTGTCCGCTTTTGTCTTCATGATGGTCTGAGCCTTGGATGTAATTATATCCTTAACCTTCTTCTTGGGAAAAGATTCGTCATCCAATTCATCATAAATAAACAAATCCAAAAAGTCCTGATAAGCCAATAATACGGTATAAGCTTCTGGCACGAAGCCAAGTTCATCATACATTTTGGCAGCTGGACCTTTTAATGCCTGACCCTGAATTAATGGCGATACAGCAATAACTTTCTTCTCTGTAAGCAAATCACGAATCTCTTTATATCTGAGTATCGGCTCAATACTTAATATTGGATTAGATGGGCAAATCACTACAAAATCAGCTTCCTCAATCGCATTTATCACCGCTTGCGAAGGACTTGAATCAAGCACGCGTTCATAAACAACACTCACGACTTCTGGTTGAAATTGATGCTTCACGAAATATTCCTGGAAACTCATCAAACCTTGATTTTTTGTATTAATGTGTGTTGGTGCAGCTGAATCACTCATTGGGTGAACCTTGGTTTCAATGTCCCATTTTTCACAAAAGTCTTGTGTAACCTGGCTCAGTGTCCAACCGGATTTGAGTAATCGCGTGCGTTCCATATGCACTGCTATGTCTTTATCACCCAGTGTAAACCAGCCTGGCGCGTCCAAATCTGCAAGGTATTGACTGACCTGATATGTTTCATTTGCGAGACCCCATCCTCGGTTGGTATCGACCAAATCCGCCAAAGTGTAACATATGGTATCCAGATCAGGGCAGATCTTAAGCCCGAAATGCTCAAAGTCGTCACCCGTATTCACCACCACAGATAAATTTCCAGGCTTCAATACGTGGTCTAAACCTAATACCAGTTTAGCCCCACCTACACCCCCTGCTAAGGCAACAACTTTAAGATCCTCAACCTTTTTTCTCATCTAAAGAGATCTCTCTCCTTTGGCCGAAGCAATTCCGAAGAATGACCTTCACGCATCTTATAGGGAAAACCGCGCGCAAGAATAACAGGTGTTCCTTCACTGGCTTGTCCCATCATCAGGGATGCGCCAGCTGCAAGTTCATCCGCCACGCCAATCGTGGTAACCCGTAATTTGTAGTGATACATGTCCTCTTCTCCGCGCATATCCAGCAAGGCTGGCATGCCCGAGAGTCCAATAGTACTGCCCAAAACACCGTTTCGCCAGGCTCTACCATGCGAATCGATAATCAACACACCCACATTTTTAGATGTTTGTACGAATATATCAGAGCGTATTTTTGCTGCTGAAGCGTCTGAATCTTCAGGCAAAAGCAAAACCCAATCCATGTCATCGCCCCAGGGACCCTTGACGTTGGAATGGTCAATACCGGCATTAGCACAAATAAAGCCTTTTTTATGCTCGACAATCACCGTGCCAGGGCGCTTGCGAACAATTTCGTTGCTCTCACGCAAGATAAGCTCAACCAATTCCGGTCGCTTATCTAGAAATTCTGCGAGTTCGATTGCTTCTTTCGATGGTGTGACCGTGTTTAAATTGATCAAGCGCCCTTCAGCTTTAGAAACAATTTTTTGCGCTAAAACCAATACATCGCCATCTTCCAGGCGCATACCAGAGTCTCTTATAGCTTTCAAAATAATATTTGCCAGATTATCACCAGCTTGAATCTCTGGTATACCTGGAATAGTCGTGAAACAGAGCGTTTTTGGCTTATTCATTAATACCTGTAATTCGAATGCCGGAAGAAGGTACTTTGTGTTGAATGTTTAGCCCAATCAAAATCGAAGTCAAACCTTCTACCACCATCGTATTTTGAATAACGCCAGCGTCCCAGGCTTTGATACCAATATCTTCAGACAATTTTATAACCAATTCGCGAGCGGCTTTGTCATAACCAGCGACTAAAACATCGGTATCAATTGCTTCGCCTGATAACAAATGCTCAAATGACACATTCTGGAAAGCATCCACAACCCTGGCGTTATCACCCAAAATAGTCTGTGCCATTAATGCGCCACTTCCTTCTGGAGGCATCTGAACACGGGTTACCTTTGGTGGAACCAATGGCACGCAAACATTAATCAAGAGCTTACCTTGCAGAAGGTCTTTTAGCTCTTCCAGCGTTGACCGCATATGTTCAAACGGCACAGTAAGCACTGCAATATCGCCGGCTTCAACTGCCTCCGCATTTGTCATGCCTGACAATTTGCCTTCACCATTCAAGCGTTCACGCAACTCTTCTACAGCGGCAAGCGCGCTTTCTACTTTTCGGGATCCAATTAATATCTCATGCCCCACCTGTGCCCAGCGATATGCCAGACCACGCCCTTGTCGTCCAGTACCACCAATAATGGCAATCTTATATGTCATTTTTCCTCACATTTCCTGTACTTTTTGCCATGCACGTTGAGCTGCCTCGCGGGATTTTGCAGCAACCTCATGTTCGTCAAGGAATACCAATCGTCGGTCTTTCATTAAAACCCGACCGTTCGCCATCGTCATCGTCACCATTCCATCCCTGAAACCGAACAGGATATGCCATGGCAGGTTTCCAGCATGCATTGAGGTAATTGGCGCGTAATCAACGAAAATGATATCAGCTGCGGCGCCTTCTTCTATCTTACCTACGCGCAAACCATCAAAAGTTTCTGTGACTAATTCTGAATTATTCTCAACCGCCATTTTAATAACGTCATAACCATTCATCGCGCGTGGATCACGCTGATTGGCTTTATGGAGTGTATATGCCGCGAACCATTCTGACCACATGGCATTTGAAAAACCATCATTACCCATACCGACCTTAACGCCTTTGCGCATCATTTCTTCAACCGGTGCCACGCCAACAGCATTATTCATATTGGAACGGGGTTGGTGCGTCATCCAGGTTTGTGTCTTGGCTAAGAGGTCAATTTCGTTTTCATCAAGATGAATACCATGCGCCATTATTGTTTTAGGCCCTAAAATGCCTTTTTTGTAAAAGCGTTCAATGACCCGCATATCATACTTTTCAAGCGAATCTACCTGGTCAACAATACCTTCAGCCGCGTGGCTGTGGAATCCTGCTATACCCGCATTTTCTGCCAGGCATTTATCCAGGGTTTCGTCGGATACCGTTAAACTGGCATGCAATCCAAAATGTGCTCGCACCATGGGATCTAACTCGCCAGAAGCTACACGTCGAATAAAGCGGGCATTCTCACGAATACCTGCGAGAGTGCGTTCTTCTCCATCCCTATCGGTAACTTCATAGCACAACGATCCACGCAAACCAGAAGCCAATAAAGCATCATAAACCACATCCAATGAGCCATCAATAAAATTGGGTGAGGCGTGATGATCAAACACAGTGGTTGTGCCATATTTAATAGCGTCTATCAAAAGCGTTAATGCGGAATAATAGACACCTTCCTCATCCAATGCCTTGTCTAATTTCCACCAAAGCTTTTCGAGGATTTCGGCGAAATTTGTAGCAGGTTCGCCTGGAATAGCCATACCTCGCGAAAAAGCGCCATAAAAATGCGTGTGTGCGCAGATGTTGCCAGGCATAATGACTTGCCCCTGGGCATCCAACGTCATTCTATCGGGGTATTGTGCCTTGAGTTCGTTTTCCAAACCGATAGCAGCAATTTTGCCATCCTGTATCAACAAGGCATGCCCTTCTAAAATTTCGTTTGGACTACCCCAGGTTACGATGGGTCCGTTAATGATTAACATAATAGTCCTTTCTCTAAGTAATTCATCTTATATTTTATTTAAGAAAAAACCAGGTTGCAATAACCTGGCTTTAAACACGATTTTATTCGCTGTTGGTCAGCTCATATAGTTCCACAAGCACACCATTCGCTGCTTTTGGATGAATGAAAGCCATTTTTCGACCAGGTAGCACCTGAGGCTCAGTATTAATCAGACGCACGCCCTTTTCTTTAAGCATATTGAAGGTCTCATCGATGTTTTCAACTTCCACACAAAGATGATGAATGCCCTCACCTCGTTTTTCAAGGAAAGCTGCCATCCCAGTATCATTACGGGTAGGTTGCACCAATTCAATTAAACTGTCACCAACAGGAATGAAAGCAACACGCGAAGCCTCAGAAGGAACCTCTTCAATGTAGTCCAGTTTTAAACCTAATTTGTTTTCCCAGAAGTCTAAGGCAGATTCGATGTCTTTTACTGCTATAGCAACATGGTTCAGTTTTTTAATTGTCATAGTTTCTCCTTCTTAGCTTTATTGTTTTTATAAAAAGCTCGGAGCACGATATTCGCCCCAAACTTCACGCAGACGCCCACAAATCTCACCTAAGGTCAAATATCCTTCAACACACTCAATGATGATAGGCATCATATTTTCTTCACCTTTTGCTGCCATTTCCAGTTGGTCTAAGAGCTGCACAGCTTTTTCATTATCACGCTTGGCACGTAATTGAGCCAATCGTTCACGTTGTTCAAGCTCTATACTTTGATCGATCTTGAGAGATTCAAGGGTGATGGTTTCTTCAACTTGGAAACGGTTGACACCCACCACGATATCCTGTCCGTCTTCAAGGCTGCGCTGGGCTTCAAAGGCCGCGTCCATAATTTCGTTTTGCAAATAACCCTGTTCAATCGCCTTCATCGCACCACCGATTTCATCAATCTTGCGGATATACTCAGTGGCTTGTTTTTCGATTTCATCGGTAAGAAATTCAATAACATAGGAACCCGCCATGGGGTCGATCGTATCTGCCACACCACTTTCATGAGCAATAATTTGTTGCGTGCGCAAGGCAACCTGTACGGCTTTCTGTGTGGGCAGCCAAAGTGCTTCATCCATACTGTTGGTATGCAAGGATTGTGTACCACCCAATACCGCGGCTAAGGCTTGCAAGGTAACGCGCACAACGTTGTTTTCAGGTTGTTGCGCGGTAAGCGTTGAACCAGCAGTTTGCGTATGGAA
The DNA here is from genome assembly GCA_012800995.1 of Chloroflexota bacterium. Taxonomy (GTDB): domain Bacteria; phylum Chloroflexota; class Anaerolineae; order Anaerolineales; family Anaerolineaceae; genus Mesolinea. Next base: position 4,529 of record JAAZIH010000157.1, on the reverse strand, counting down.
ACGTAATTTTTGAGAGCTTGCCTTTTTAGCGCCAAAACGTTCTTTCATAATACGGGCGTACAAGCGACGAGCGGCGCGGAATTTAGCTATTTCTTCCAGGAAATTGTTATGCGCGTTGAAGAAGAAAGATAATTGACTGGCGAATTCATCCACATCCATGCCTGCTTTCACCGCGGCTTCGATATAAGCAATGCCGTTAGCTAATGTAAAGGCAACTTCTTGGGCAGCAGTTGAGCCAGCTTCGCGAATGTGATAGCCTGAAATACTGATCGTATTCCAATTGGGCACAAACTCCTTGCAATATTGGAAAATGTCGGTAATCAGCCTCATACTGGGTGTAGGTGGGAAGATATACGTGCCACGCGCGATATATTCTTTGAGAATATCGTTCTGTATCGTGCCACGCAGTTGTTCAGGTGAAACACCTTGGCGCTTTGCCACAGCAATATACATCGCCAAAAGCACCGCGGCAGGCGCATTAATCGTCATACTTGTAGAAACTTTATCCAATGGAATGTCTTTAAACAGGATTTCCATGTCTTCAATCGATGAAATGGAAACCCCGACCTTACCCACTTCGCCCATCGCAATTTTGTCATCGGCATCATAACCAATCTGGGTCGGCAAATCAAACGCCACAGAAAGACCCGTTTGTCCCTGGTTTAATAAGAAGCGGTACCTCTCGTTAGATTCTTTCGCGCTGGAAAAACCAGCATACTGTCGCATCGTCCACAAGCGCCCACGGTACATAGTGGGCTGCACGCCTCGGGTAAAGGGATATTGTCCCGGATAGCCCAACTCAGCTTCTCGGTCTAAAACAATATCTTCAGGATGGATAACGGGAGGTAAATCGATATTTGAAGTCGTTTTAAATTTTACTTTTCTTTCAGGGAAACGGGCTATTCCTGGATTATAAATTTTTTCTTGCCATTCATTGTATAGTTTCTTATCTTCCATGTTCATCCTTAGTTTTATCTGCTGATGGTCTAAGTATATCAAAAAGCATCTGTTTTCGGAGATATTCTATACATTAGCGGATTCAAAATGAAAATGTCTTTTCAACAATAAAAAGAGGCTGTGGCTATCATTTTTTCCTAAACGAAGCTTGCATCATTCAATCGTAAAAGCACCGCATCAGGAGTTTCTTCTTCGTCTAAAATGTGTGTTCTTACATCTACGTGTTAACAGGTAAGCCACTATGTAGTTAGAGTTTGTCTCAATATCTTTCTAATTGAAATGCATTGAAAGCTTTCAACTTTTGATTTAAATTGATTGACATTTTTCCTTTGTCTTGTGGTAAAATGTTTCGGCTTGGCTGTTGTACCCTTCAGTTAGAGCAAAATAAAAACAACAAGTTAAGAAAGGGCTTGACATGAAAGTACTATTATTGAAAGACGTATATAAATTAGGCCGCGCTGGTGACATCAAGAAAGTTGCCAACGGCTACGGACGCAACTACCTCATCCCTCAGGGTCTGGCACTTCCCGCCACAGAAAAATCAATCAAATTGGCTGAACGCATTGCTGAAAAAGCAACCGAACGCCGCGCTATCCTTAACAAGGAACTTCAAGGTATTGCTGATATTCTGCAAGGACTTGAAATTGAATTTGGCGTGCGCGCCAGCGAAACCGGTAAGCTTTATGGTTCAGTTAGCCCCTTGATGATCGCTGAAAAGATTAAAGAACTCAAAGGCATCGAAATTGACCGCCATCAGGTTGTCACCGAATCTATCCGAAATCTGGGTGAGTATGTCATTCCCATCAGCCTAACCCTCGACCTGATTCCTGAAGTGACCGTTTTTATTGTGCGTGAAAGCGAACTTGGCAAACGGCCTCAACCAGTTTCGCAGGAACAATCAGAACCTGAAGAAACAGATGAATTAGACAACGTCACTGAAACTGTTGAAGAATTAATTGACGAAATCGAAGAAGTTTCTGAGTAACATTTCTTTCGACACTGAAACGGACCCAGTCGGATAGCAGACCGGGTCCGTTTTTGTTAGAATAAGAACATGTCCACAATAACTGGTTCTGAGCTCAAGCGACAACGCGAGGAGCTGAAAATACCGCTTGAACAAGTTGCGTCGGAAACCCGCATCCGACTAACCATTCTACAGGATTTAGAAGATGAAGAGTACTCCGAGCTTAGTTCTGACGCGCAAACAAAAGGTTTCCTTAGCCTGTATGCTAAATACCTGGAGTCGATGGGTGAGAAGCTTGGTGTGTCACGGCTATCTAAACAAGATAAAAGCGCTGATGACAATAAAAAAAGCGATTTAGAAGATGAAAAGCTCATCAAAAAAGAACCTGAGATCATCCCTGAAAAGCAAATAAGTATTGAGCCATCATTCCAGGATAATGCAGATAAAACTACAATAAAAACAGAACAATCGCTTTCAACATCCGTAAACGAAGAGCAACCCAGCGAATCACAAAGGATTCTTACCCAGCTCGGGCGTGAGTTGGCTGCAAGACGACGTTATCTCAACCTCCCCTGGGAAATCATCACGCGACAAACACGCATGAAAAAAGAAACCATCCGTGCTTTGGAAAATGGTGATCTTGTATTTTTCTCATCACCATTGGATTTTAGAAAAAACTTACAGAGCTACGCTCGATTTTTGAATTTAGATCTCGAGGGAATTCTTATTCGATTTGCAGAAGCGCTTCAAAAAAGGCGAACTGAGCTCCAACCAATTCAGCGCAAGAAAAAAAGCAGCTCCAAGCCAGCATCACCGTTTTTATTAACTCTTCGCAGGTTCTTCACCCTCGACCTCCTTTTTGGAACGCTTCTCATTCTGGGTATCCTCAGCTTTCTTATTTGGGGCATTTCAAATATGAGGCAACGCTCAAACGAAGAGCCACAAATCACCGAAACCTTGCCTGGTTTGATTGACTTTATCCTCACAACGCCTACCGAGCATATCGCTGAAGAGACCCCTGATACAGAATCCGAACAACAAGAACAGATTCCAACAGCGACCGCATTTTTCATTCAAGTGGCACCAGAGGAAGGTCTAAAACTGAGTTTACACGCCCGCCAGAATATTTGGATTAGGGTTTACGCGGATGATAAACTGGCATACGAGGGACGATTAGCAGCAGGTGAAGTAAAAAGTTTTTCAGCAGAAGATAGTTTTTTGCTCGAAACAAGCAGCATACCATGTTTGGAGATTGCATTCCAAGGTGCTGCGCTTGAACCAATCGAAGGAATTTTTGGTAAGCCAGCTCGCTACTATTTTAATATAAACGGTGTGGAAGAGTTGCCTGTCTTTGAGCCAACACCCACACAAGAAATCACACCTACTCCAACGATAACCACTCCCGGAGTACCCTGATGAGCATTCGCCGAAAAACTTACTATATTCAGAGCTTAGGTTGTGCAAAAAATCTGGTCGATTCAAGCGTTTTGCAACAATTATTAGCCAAGAAAGGATTTCGACAAGTTACTAAACCACGCAGAGCTGGCGTGATAATCGTCAACACCTGCGCGTTCATCAATGATGCTCGTCAAGAATCTTTCGAGGCCATCCAAAACTTGATTGAGAATAAAACAAATGAACAAAAATTGATTATTGCTGGTTGTCTCTCACAACGATATCAAGAGCAGCTCTTTCACGATTTTCCTGACATTGATGCGATTATCGGGACAAGAGACCTTAACGATTTAGGTCAAATTCTTGGTCGTCTCTCTGAAACTGACTACGCGCGCCATTTGAGCAGTGATTTTTCCAACATTCCAAAGCTTGTCAATCCTGATGATTATCACAACACACTCATTCAAGGCGCCAGCGCATACCTTAAAATCGCGGATGGATGCCATCGCAACTGTGCTTTTTGCGCAATTCCTGACATCAAAGGCACGCTGGTAAGCCGTAAAAACGATCAAATCATTCGCGATGCCTTGTATCTCCAATCACAGGGAGTCAAAGAAATCAATCTCATTGCTCAGGATGTCACAGCTTTTGGTTTGGACCGTCCTGAAACCAATGCCTTATCCACAATGTTAAAAGAACTCCTGCCACAAATTCCGGATGTCAAATGGCTGCGCTTGCTCTATACCTACCCTGGCATGGTCACCAAAGAACTCATCGACCTGATGGCTGCTGATAATCAACTTTTACCTTATCTGGACATGCCCTTACAGCATGCTGATCCTGCAGTTTTGCGTTCCATGAATCGTCCATCTGACATTGCCTGGGTACATGACTTAATCGTGCGTATGCGTCAACGAATACCAAATTTGGTCACTCGCACAACTTTTATTGTAGGTTATCCAACCGAAACTGAGAAAAGTTTTGAAGAGCTAAAAGAATTCTTAGAGAAAATTCGTTTTGACCATGTGGGGGTATTTACCTATTCACCAGAGATTGGCACCCCTGCTGAAGTTTTGGCTGACCCGGTACCAGACAATATCAAAGAGCACCGTAAAGCCGAGCTTATGGCATTACAGGAAAAAATCGCCTTTGAAAAATCTCAATCCTGGGTGAATCAGACCTATGAGATGCTCATTGAAGGCTATGATCTCTC
>JAAZIH010000156.1 GCA_012800995.1 Chloroflexota bacterium | reverse complement strand
TCAAGTTGAAAGATTAGGGGTGTATCACCGAAATCTGCTTAAAAAAGCACCCTGTGAGATGTATTTATCCGGGTGTGTTGTAAACGATAGTTCGCTTTTCAATACCATTAAGTTGAAAAGACTTAAACAAAAAAAACTGCCAGAGGCAGTTTTTGAAGGCGGGGAGGCAGGGATTCGAACCCTGGGCCGAATTCTACTCCGGCAACCGCTTAGCAGGCGGCCCCAATCGTCCACTCTGGCACCTCCCCATATCATTTGTTAAGGTCTGTTCAGCGGAGGAAGTGGGATTCGAACCCACGTTAGGTTTCCCTAAACCTGTTTTCAAGACAGGCGCCTTCAACCGCTCGGCCATCCCTCCACAGAGCAAGTATTCTAACATGGATGGGTGGCTAATTCAAGCATTAATCTCAAACAATTAGCGTATTTCAACTTTCATCCTGCGCTTCGCCTGGGCTGGAAGATGGTCGTGTTCGTGTGATACTGTGGAAACGATACATTAGGGTAGCAAAGTGCAGGATATCGCCATGTTGCAAGTCTACAGCCTTGCTCGTGAGGGCTTTAAAGTTGCGATAGGTACCAGCAGTGGTTTTGAAATCGGTCAAGGTGGCGCGTCCGTCCTCAAATAGTTTCAGCTCGGCGTGTAAGGGTTCGATGGCTGGATCATCCAGGACCAAATCGGCGAGTTTTGAGTCACGTCCAATGTAGACCACCTTTTTGGTGAGCAAAAAGGGCTTTACCGCGCTGGGGGTGTTATCGTTGTCAAGCTTGATCAGGCTGCCATAATGATGTGTGGGTGGCAGGGGAAGCTCCTGATATGCGGAAACATTCTCTGTGTCTGAACCATCGGCCGGCTCTGTTCCTTTTTCTGTTTTGTCAGCTTTGTCTTGTGGGGTATCTGAACTTGTTGATGAATCCGTTTGGGTGGGCTTGGTTTGGATGGCTGATGATTGATTAACAGTGTTTGTTTCAGCAAGCGCTGAAGCTTTTTTCTTGCGAATACCCGGGAAGAAAAAGACAAATGCCAGGATTAAGATGCCCAACCCGGCGCCAAGTATTAACCAGCGGTTTATGCCCTGGCTGACTTCTTTTAAGAACCCTTCGGGTTTAATGATTTCCAGTTCCAATTTATGTGAGCCCGTTCTTCCTTGCAATCCCCAGGCATCATCAAGTTTGACTTCCAAATTGAGCGTTGTTGACTCTTCATAGCTATTGAGATCGATTAGAAAGCTACCGTATGGGGCGGTCTTGTTTTCTTTTACTTTTTCGTCGTTAATCCAAAGCGACGTTGAAACAATTTCGCGGGGATAATTATCCGGGAAGTCGATGCTTACCTCAATGGGTAACTCTCCCGGTGTTGATATACCTTCCTGATTATGCTGAACACTCAGTTCACTGATTAGGTTTTGAAAGCGCAATTGGGCAGGCTCAACAAGGACACTTAGCTTGCCAGCCTCACTGCGAATTTTACCTAAACCGGGTGTATCAAGTTGCACATAGAGATCAACTTCCTGGGCAGAGCGTAAAAGGGAATCGTATTCCACGGTGTATTGATATCCCATGCCTTCAATATAGGATTTTGGATCGGGGAGTTCTTCTTCGCGGCTGAAGAAGAAGAGATTGCCGCCATTAAATTCGAGGGCTTCGCGTAATTCATCGGCGTATGGCGTGCTTTTCTCAGGGTACTCGAGCACCATCCAAATGTGTAATGGCAAGCCAAGTTGGCTTGCGTGGTTAATCAGCTCGATAAATCTTTCGTAATGATTGAGGTGGATATACGGAGTAAGATAAAGCAGGACAGTTTCCTGGTCAAGCTCAGAACTTTGCCAGGCGTTGATTGCCATTTCAAGGCTGGCGAGGTCCTGGTCGAGACGCCGCATGCCATAAATATCATTATAGCTGTCAAGGGCGGTCAGCCATTCGCTAAAATTGCTTAGCTCTTTCCATTCAGAATCGGGGTTGATAAACAGGCTGAAATGGTCGCCTGATTCAGGCGTGAGACCTGAGCCAAGCGTTTTAATGGTTTTGATTATCTTTTCATAATTACTCACACCCATAGGGTCAAGCAATGCCAGATTGCGCGCGGGGTTGATGGCGAGCATGAAGTGTGTGCCGGTGTACTGGCTTTCGAGCCTGGTGATGGGCAAGAGCTCATCGTTTTCAAAGATGTTTATCTGGCTGGCTTTGAGTGGTTCAAGTTGGTTTGGTCGGGCGTTTTTGATTGAGAAGTCAAGCGTTATGGACGGAAAGTTGGATTTGTCGATTTTACCCAGAACAATTTCAGCTTTGCCACTTTGTGCCTTTGCTGCAGGTGTATTATTAAAGGTGTTCGTGACAAGCAAAAAGAACACCACGAACCATATCATGGCACGCGTGAAACCTGAACCTTTAGAGCGATTTTTTCTTCTTGTAGTCACAATGACCTTTATCAGTTGATTACTCTGATTATAAAATAAAACCAAAAGGATGGGTCAGGTTTTGGATGTGCGTGACCCATTTCGCGAAATAAAGTCTTCGGTGAGTTCTATAAAATCTTAAAACTCGTATTTTTGTTTTTCTTCCATTTCGGCTTTGCTGTGTTTAGAAAAAAGCCAAAGTGGCAAGGCGAAAACCAGAACGCCCGCAAGGATGTTCCCCAGTGTGTCCGTAAAGACCACTCTTAGATAATTGCCGATACCAATCGCTTCCATTCCACCCGGCGCTAAAAGTGCGAGCGAGCCCTGGCTCATGTTGGCGATGGAATTTTCGTAACCTGTTGCCATAAAGGCTGTGAGCGCGAAGAAAATAATCAAAAACTTCGCGGAGAAAGAGGAAAAACGATGGGTTGACCAAATGGCAGCGCAGACCAAAATATTGCACAAAAAGCCACGTAGCATGATCTCCATGAAAGAAAGTCCTAACTTATTGCTGAAGGCGTTCAGATAAAATTGTGCGTATGCTCCAGTCAATTGCCCGCTGCCTTTATATGCCAGGCTGAGAATAAGTGTGCCAATCCAATTGCCAAAATAGACCGCGGCAATGATTTTTACCAGGTCTAACCAAGTGATGGTTTTCTTCAGCGCGCCCAATGTGATAACAAAAGTGTTGGCGGTGAACAGCATGGTGCCGGCAAACACGACCATGATCAAACCAAACGTGCCCGTCGTTCCACTCAAAAAACTAACGATTGGGCTGTTTGAATTTTGAACTGAAACTGTGGCACTGAGCATCACGCTTAGGCTGATAAAAATGCCGGATATGATGGCGGAAACAAGATAGCCAAATGGATTTTTGGATAAAAAGATAGCTTGCCTTTTGGCGTTTTTTAAAACTTCCTTGATGGCTTCATGGTACATAATCAATCACCTGTTCGATTTTGATGGCTTGATTCTACCAGAAGCGCAAAAAAATGACGGTATTTTGACAATGGTATATGATACCGTTTAATTGCCCCGTTATATTAAAACTACAGCCAACGCGTCTTAGTCGGCGAGAATATCGGCATATTCCTCATTGCCCTCCATCGCCTTAACAATGTAGGGGCAAAAGGGCTTGATTTTATGCTTTTGTTCGCGGGCGGTTTCAATCAGCAATTCGAGCATATAGCCAGCAATTTTTTTGCCCCGATGAGCGGGGTTGACATAAGAGTGGTTGGCGATCCAAACGCCATCGCGATTAATGTAGGTCGTTTCGCCAATTTCGGTGCCGTCTTGCAGATAGGCAGCAACACGGTTTCTGTCAGCTTCGTATATGTAATTGATCATAGTTTTTCCTCGCAACTATTGTACTCATTTGTGGCGTGTAAAGCGATGTTTACATACAAGGATGGTCGTTTGTGCTATTTGTTGAGCTTAGCAAGAGAAAAAACAGGACCAGCGGGAAAGTTTCAGACAGGTCCACAGTCAGTCTTGCAGGTTTTGTCTAAATACAATTAGATTAACCTGGTGTTCTATATCATCTTGCATTTCAGCTCGTGGATTGGCACGGATACGATGGCTGGGTATTCAACTTGTTATAACTTAGATTAGCCTAAACATTAGGTCTTGTTTTAATTACTAATGCCCATATAATGAAAATGGAATTGTCGAAGGTATGGGAGAATATCAAATGATACAAAAATATTTGCTAGCAATAAGTTTTATCATGATCTGTGTAGCTGCATTTGTCTCACCAGTTTATGCTCTAAGCGAAAACGAATGGTTCCAGACAAATGAGGGCATGGATGGTGGCGTTATTAATGACATTATTTTTAACCCGCAAAATAGCAATGTTCTTTACGCCGCGACAAAAAATGGTTTGTATATAACTGAGAATGGTGGCGAATTTTGGTTCCAAGCTAATAAAGGGCTCACTGATTATCATGTTAACCATATTGCTATCAACCCTCATATGCCAGAACAAATTTATGTAGCAACAAAAAGAGAGGGCGTTTTTAGAAGCAATGATGGTGGCTCATCCTGGCAGGTGAAAAATAACGGATTGGAAGAACTTGATGTGCTTACAATTGAGATAGATTCACTTGAGCCTTCAATTATATTTGCAGTCACCAAGCATCAGCTTTATAAAAGTATAGATTACGGTGAAAGCTGGAATCCTGTTCGAGAAATATATGCATTGGAAGGGAGTTTCCAAATCAGGCATGCGATTAAGGATGGAAATCTGAGTGTATGGTTCTATTCAGATGGAACCAGAGCGTTTTATAAAAGCATTGATTGCGGCGAAACTTGGGAAATGTTTTTTGATAATGCATGGGGAAGTATAAAAAACATAGAGGTTGAAAAAACTAACTCTGACCGCATTTACCTTCTCGACACTCATTGGTTTTTTAGATCTGAAGATGGAGGATATACTTGGTTCAAACACGATACAGTTTTTATGTTTGATAAACTGACAATTAATCAAAATGATACGTCCCTCATTTATGCGATAAAAGGAAATGAGATTTTTAAAAGTAAAAATTATGGAGATGATTTTATAGCATATGGCTCATCGCCTGGAATTTTTCCTCTAAAGAAAATGCTAATTCACCCGCAAGATCAAGAATGTTTGTATGTAACAAGCAACGGATTTGGAATTCAAAAAACGGAAGATAATGGAGAAAATTGGGTAGAAGTTAATAAAAACATCCATGCTCATGAAATTGTTTCTCTCACCTATGATTCAAGAAAAACAAATACTATTTATGCTGCCACCTCATCTGGGTGGATCTATATTAGCACTAATCAAGGTGAGAGCTGGCAGCTTTTAACAACAGCTTTGAGCCGCCGAAGAATAACTGATATTGCAATCTCTTCCCAAGATACACCTGTAATTTTTGTTACGATTGGGACAGAGATGAGCCATAGTAAATTGTTCAGAAGTCTTGATGGTGGTGAAACATGGGAAATAGTTGAACCATCACGGATTTTTGCAAGTCACGCCATCAGGATAGATCCAACGTCATCCACTACAGTTTATGTGGGGACAGACCGAAAAAGCATTATAAAATCAGTAAACCTGGGAGATGATTGGACTTTTTATGAAATGCCGCCATCAGCATTTGGATGGATTAGCGATTTAGCAATTAATCCTCAAAATCCTGAAACGATCTATGTGGCTGGACAATTTTATTACTTCAAGAGTGAAAATGGTGGTTCTGACTGGGAAGAATTACCTATTTACGTTAGTTATCCTCATTATGGCTGTATTGTTATTGATCCTATTAATACGAATATTGTATATGCGTTAGGTTATGATGGCGTTTTTAAATCCCACGACCATGGCAATACATGGAAACTTTTCATACGTAGAGAAGATATTGGTGTTGCAAACAAACTGGCTTATGATCCAGGTACTGAGTCTCTATACATTTCCATTGATACTGGTGGTGTTTTTATTAGCCCAGCGTCAGGAGAATCATTACTTGATATTAGTTCTGGGCTGATGAGGCTTAAAACAAATACATTGCTTGACAACACGTCCGTACCAGGTTCTGTTTTTGTGGGTACAGATGGTGGGGGTGTATATAGAACTAAAGGTTTCAAGCTTGAAAACCTCATTTATTTACCAATGATACATAATCACGAATAAATAAAACGCCCTCTTATAATTGGTACTAAGAGGGTGTTTTGGAGTGATTTTATTTCTCGGTATTAAACCACCATATCCACCAAGTTCGGGCTGATGTGCAAGGGCGCATCGGTGGCAGCCTGGACTTCTTCAACCGTGTATTCGGGGTTGATTTCAATTAGCTCGAAGCCTTTTTCGTTGACCTCAATCACACCCATTTCGGTCACGATGAGTTTAACGGCTTTAACAGCGGTAAGGGGCAAGGTGCATTCTTTGAGCAGTTTGGGATTGCCTTTGTTGGTGTGTTCCATCGCCACAATGACGCGTTTGGCACCGCTGGTGAGGTCCATCGCGCCACCCATGCCGGGTACCATTTTGCCAGGAATCATGTAGTTGGCGACGTCGCCATTTTGAGCGACTTGCAAGGCGCCGAGAACGGTGGTTGCCACGTGCCCACCACGAATGAGACCGAATGAGGTCGCGCTGTCAAAGAAAGCGCCACCGGTCAGAATCGTTACTGGCATGCCACCAGCGTTAGCGATGTGAGCATCATGATTGTTTTCATCGGGAGCAGGTCCTACACCCACCATGCCATTTTCGCTTTGGAAGGTAACATTGCGGTCTTCAGGAACAAAGTTTGCCACGAGCGTGGGCAGACCAATACCTAAATTGACTAACTCGCCATGTCGCAGTTCGCGGGCGACACGTTTGGCGATAAATTCTTGTGTTTGTTGCTTATCCATTGCCATTATTTACCTCCTAAGACGATATTATCAACGAAAACGCCGGGGACGACGACTTCATTTGGCGAGATTGCGCCAACTGGAACGATTTCTTCAGCTTCTACCACGACCCAATCAGCGGCGGTTGCCATAACGGTGTTGAAGTTGCGCGTGGTTCCGTGGTACCAAAGATTACCGTTTTCATCAGCTTTATTGGCGAAAAGAATGGCCACATCCGCGCGAAGTGGTTTTTTCAAAAGGTAATCTGCACCGTCAACATTGATGACTTG
>JAAZIH010000155.1 GCA_012800995.1 Chloroflexota bacterium | reverse complement strand
CGGTAGAACGATGTATTAAAAACAAAAAACCAGCCGAATTGACTGGTTTTTTGTGGTTGTTTAGTAGCGGGGAGCGGATTCGAACCACTGACCTCCGGGTTATGAGCCCGACGAGCTACCTCTGCTCTACCCCGCAATGAACCTCTACTATAGCGCATCGCGGGCGAAAAGTCAAATTTTTCATTCTTTTCGTTGTAAACAGGTCAGCATAAGTTCGACGGTGAACCGTTTGCTCTCTCAAGCAACCATGTTACACAACAAAATCAAATGGTACGCTTCTAAAACAATGACCTAAGCAAATACTAAAATCATTCTTAAAAGCGCTTAGCTAATCATCTCAATACCACCCATGAAGGGCAACAAGACTTCAGGCACCACGATGCTGCCATCAGCCTGCTGATACTGTTCAAGCACCGCGATCAAGGTGCGTGGCAAGCCCAAACCGGAGCCGTTGAGGGTGTTCACAAATTGTGTGGCACCGCCATCTGCCGGGCGATACTTAATCGCTGCCCGACGTGCCTGGAACTGCCCCACGTTCGACACCGAAGACACCTCCAACCACTCGCCACAACCCGGTGCCCAAACTTCAACGTCCACCGTTTTGTGCGCGTTAAAACCCAGGTCGCCCGTACACTGTTGCATGGTGCGGTAGGTTAAACCTAACTGTTTACAAACTTCTGTGGCATCCGCCACCATATTATTAAATTCGATTTCAGCATTTTCGGGCGTGCAATACTTATACAGCTCGACCTTGTCAAATTGATGCCCGCGCTTGATGCCCCGCACATCGCGTCCGGCGCTCATCTTCTCGCGCCTGAAGCAAGCGCTGTAAGCGGTCAGGTTCATCGGTAAATCTGCCTCATCCAGGATGGTATCCATCAGCATACCGGTCAGGGGCACTTCAGCGGTGGGTATCCACCAGAAATTCTCCTCATGGTCGTGATACAAATTTGCCTCAAACTTAGGAAGTTGTCCAGAAGCGAACATCACTTCCCCGCGAACCATCCAGGGTGTGTAAATTTCCTTGTAGCCACGACGCAAATGCAAATCGAGCATCCAAAAGATAAGCGCGCGCTCGAGCCTTGCCCCAGCTCCTTTGAGCACATAAAAACGCGAGCCAGCCAGTTTTACGCCAGCTTCAAAATCAATGATGCCCAATTCAGGACCCAGGTCCCAGTGCGGTTTGGGCTCGAAGTCAAAGACCTTTTTCTCGCCAAATTGTTGCAAAACAACGTTTTCTTTATCGTCCGCGCCAAGCGGTACGCTATCATCAGGGATATTAGGAATACCCGCCACGGCAGCGTAAAGCGCTTCTTCAACCGTTTTTAGCTCTTCATCCAGAACCGCGATTTGATCGCCAAGTTCGCGTGTCGCGGCGATTTTCGCTTCGCGGGCTTCTTTGTCTTTCATTTTGCCTATTTCTTTGCTGGCGATGTTGCGTTCTGCTTTTTTGCCTTCAACGTCCAGGATGATGGCGCGGCGGCGTTCGTCCAGCGCGATGACTTCGTCAACGACTTCGATTTCCATGTGTCGCTTTTGCAGTGCTTCGCGCACCATTTCAGGGTTTTCACGAATTAATTTGATATCAAGCATAGTGTCTTCTTTCTGAATCAGGCATTATTTTTAAGATTCTAAAAATACAATGTGGTTAATTTTCGATTACTTCCTGAGTGGTGCGCCAACGTTGTCTCTAAATCCACCGGTAAGAATTCTGAAAATATCCACTATCCAGCCAATCCCAAAGATTCCTGCAGTAAATAGATACAGTAATCCTTTGCCAATCTTACCAACATAAAACTGATGCGCACCAAAAAAGCCAAGAAATATGCACAATAACAAGGCTGTCGTTTTACTTTTATCACTGGTATTCACAACATACATTCTCGTCATTTGTAGTTCCTTTTTATTCATTCTTTCAAAACCAATTCTACCACTCCCGGGGCTCATTAAAGACATAATTATGAAACTGCTTAATACTCTCGTGTTTCCAGCAGAAAACAAGCAACTCCTTAATGCTTTTGTAAGCAAACGGATTTACTCCAAGGCTTCTACTTCAAAACTTTCGCTTTCAAGCGTCACCCTTATCACCCAGCCTAATTCATCTTCAGCGTGCAGGACTTCAGGCAAGCGAATTGCCCAATGCCCAAAGCCCTCCAAATCCTTGCCTACACGCAGCGCCAATGCCTCACCGGTCGACAATAAGCTTGCATCTATCGCCTTCGTCTTCATATGATACAAAGAGAGCCATTCGCCAGCCCATTTTTCTGGTTTCAGCACGGTGATGTAAAGTATGCCCGGCTTATGCGTGAAGTAAACACCCTCAAGCTCAAACACATACTCTGGCGTGGGCAAGGTTTTATAAAATGCCTCCGCATTTCTTTTCAGAAATGCGCCAACGATGTCTAATATCACAAGCGAAGCTTCGGGCAGGCTGCCATCGCCACGCGGACCCACATTCAGCAAAATATTCCCCCCGCGGCTGACGACTTTTAGCCACTTTCTGATGAGCTCTGCTGGGTTCGTCCACCCTTCATCCGAAGCCTTATATCCCCAGGATTGATTAAGGGTAACCGGCACTTCCCACGCGCTTCGAATTGCCACGCGCGGAATACGGTTATCCGCCATGCTAAAATAATCTCCCAAGCCATGACCAATACGCCCGTTGATCAGGCAATCCGCCTGCAGCGACTTTACCTGCGCGACCAGTTTTTGGCTCTGTTCAAAGGTCATGCCCATTGGCGTATCGAACCAAATCATGCCAATCTCACCGTAATGGCTCAAAAGTTCCCGCACCTGATGCAAACAAACCGACTCAAAATAAGCTTCGAAAGCCTTAGCGTTGTTTTGCCTTTCATCTTGATGATAAGCGCGATAGCCACCCGCGTGATGCCAATCTTGCGCCTGCGAGTAATAAAGGCAAAGCTTAAGCCCTTCCTCGGAACAGGCTCCAGCTAATTCAGCAACAAAATCGCGCTGGCAAAAACCACCTTTTACACTGTTGAAATCCGAAACCTGAGTGTCAAAAAGCGCGAAACCGTCATGATGTTTGGCGGTGAAACAAATGTATTTCATACTCCACTCTTTGGCCTTTTTAGCAATAACGCGCGCGTCAAAATGCTTAGGATCAAACGAAGCTGCCAACTGGGCGTATTCATCCGCCGGGATATCCAGGTCATTTTGAATCCATTCCGCCAAGCCAGACGTCACCCGCCCTTGCCATTCACCACCGAGCAGAGAGTACAAGCCAAAATGAATGAACAATCCATATTTAGCGTCTCTAAAACATTGCAGGGATTTCAAAGCCTTCATAAGCACTCTTGAGAGAATCATAGCATATTTATCCACTTCCTTGTCTCTTTTTCACTTGCTCAAAGAAGGCAAATATCTGCACATCAGACATAATAAGAGTACCATTGCTTTCAAATGCTATAATCAAGATTAGTAGGAAGTGCCACTCACTTGCCCTCCATAAACCACATTATGCCGGCACACTCAGGAAGCAAGCATGGAACCCAGACCCACTGAGATTGATCCCGAATGGGAGCTGCTCGATGAACTAAATTTTTCTTCCACAGAAGATCCTGAAACCAAGCCCAAAAAGGTGTGGGGAAGAAAGCTCGCGCTCATCCTGACAATCCTCATTTTCACAGCCACCCTCATCCTGCCTAATCTGCGTGTCTTCAAATCCAGAAACCAGGCTTTTTCAGTCAGCTCAATCTATACCAAATTAAGATCATCTATTCCTATAACCGCAGATTCCAAACTTATCATTTCGCCCAGTGAAGACACGTTCCTTTTGCGCCAAGCTCTCGGTGAGACCATCCCAATCTTTGCCCTCCCCAACAGCAACCGTATCGCCAACATTAATCTTATTACCGATGATGTCATCAAAGTGGCTTATTCCTATGATGGTCAGCACATCGCTATAGCTTCGACAAATGGCGACTTGAGTTTGTTCAACGCATACACTGGTAATCAAGAACTTAGTCACCCGTCAGACGCGAAGATTAAGGATATTGCCTGGTCACCAAACGCCCTTAGACTTGCAACACTATATTCGGATAACACGCTTTTATTATGGAATTTGGATGACAATAGTTTTTCCGTCATTGAAAATAATGCCAGTGGGTTTCTCTCCTGGTCTCATGGTGGAAAATACCTTGCTATATCCGAAGATTCAATCCAACAAGGAATGGCGAGGGTTGGGCAACTTTACGACATGGATAAACAATCTCCCCTTAGCTTGCCCAACATTAGATTGGAAATAGCGAACCTTGCTATCTTTTTAAACCATTCAGAGCATATCCTTTACTCCTCAGATCAGCGTGACAAAATATATCAATGGGATTTCAGCAGCGCTACACCAATTGAAATCCCTGTTGATCCGGATGATTACTGGATAAATGGTTTATCTCCTGATGAAAATTTGCTTTATATTCTTCATTCAGGCTCTATGTCTTTTTCTATTTGGGATTTATCAAAGCAAGCACTGCAAAGCACCATAACCGTCGAGGGTGATAGCCTTTACACTTTTAGCTGGATGCCTGACTCCTCTCAATTAGCTTTTGCTTACACAGATCGGGTAGATTTCTACAATGCCAACACGGGCAAATTCTCAAGATCTGTCTCATTTCAGGGTGAACGCGAACACGATTATTACTTTTTTACACCAGATAGCCGTTTTGT
>JAAZIH010000154.1 GCA_012800995.1 Chloroflexota bacterium | reverse complement strand
GAGCCATGCACTTCAACCGCCATACCTTCGCGCGGGTTAAAGCGCAAGCCAAAGGTGGAACCTTTCCACATCACACATTTTACCTGCGCGTCTGCGTCCTTCAGTGTGAAGTAAAGATGCCCGGAACTGGCACGTGTGTAGTTTGAAATTTCACCTTTAACCCAAATATCGCGCAGCACATCGTCAGTTTCCAGGAGTTCGCGCAGATAATTATTGAGCGCTTTCACGCTTAAGATGGTGGGTTGAATATCTTCGAATTCAAACATGATGATAGTAGTATAATTCAAAAAGCGGTGAAAGATGAGTGAAAAGCAGAATTCCTTATAGCGTTCTATCAGGAAAAAGCTGAAAGACCACGTGCCACGATAGCTGTTAAAGCCAAGAAACAATAGAATTGGAACTAATTCGTTTCTCTACAAGTCAAATTTACAGAAAGAAAGCGCGGTGTATGATGAAAAAAATTGCAAAACCACTCTTTATTATTTTAGTTTTGTCCATGCTTTTGTTTGCGTGTACTCCAGGAGTAGATCAAAGTCAAACTGAAGAGATTCTCCGGACAATTGCGGATCAGGTTGTGAAATTGACCATCCAGGCTGATGAAGTTGAAATGCTGAAACAGGCACTAACCGCATGTCCTGACGCTTGTCCCACATGTGAGGCGCCTCCTACCACCACACCTTGCCCTGAAACCACCCCCTGCCCGGTTTGTGCCACCGAAGTGCCAACGCCCACACCAACCGCCACAAGCACGGTGCAAGCCCGTACAGCAAGCATTTCAGGCAGATTAATTTATCCATCGGAGTATATTCCTCCACAGCGGGTTGTCGCTTATGAGGTTAAAACAGGCTATTATTATTGGGTGCGTACAGCTTTAGGCAACTCAAGCTACACCATATCTAATTTGCCGGCAGGCACTTATAAGGTTGTCAGCTATGCACAGATTGAAGGGGTGACCGGGCTAATGGCTGGTTATACACCCTACGCGGCATGTAACTTTACTTGTGCGGAAAACCACACCTTAATTGAATTTGAACTCAAAGAGGGTGAGCATAAAACGGGTATTGATCCAATTGATTGGTATGCCCCACCGGGCGTTGGATGGCCAGACGAACCACAGGGCTAAAGGAGAGGAATAAGTATTGCTCCCCATGTTTAGGCATAGCTGTTACAAGCTTGTTTTAATCCTGCTGGTTTTCGCATTGGGCTTAACCGCTTGTGCAAATCTGGCAAAGGATAGAATACAGGAAGAACTGTCTGTTTCCGCGACATTACCCAGACGATCTTTATCGCAAGGGCAGTTATTTGAGTTGGAAATCCTGATTCAGAATAAGAATACTTTCAACGCGGATATAGAAGCAATTATTTTGCCAGCTGACTTTGTGATAGGGGTCAATTTTCTGGGCACACAACCCGCTATGCCCCGTGGAGTGAATAGTAACGGCGATTGGGTTTTTGAATTCAAGCGCGCCATTGCCCCGCAAGGTGCCGAGAAAGTGCTGTTCAGTTTTGAGACCGCGCCAACAGGTTCTTTTAAAACTCACGGCACGGTGAAAACAACAAAGTCCTCACACATATTCGACTTAAGCTTGAATGTGATTGGTGTTAACCCAGCGGCTTGGAAACCGGGAGTTGCCAAAACTGTTGCGGATGACTACGTTTATGAATCGCCTTATTTGAGCGTGGTGAAGATTGACGCGGTGGCGGAAGTCAATGGCCAGCGCATGCTCATCTGGCAGGGCACAGGCACCATTATCAGCCCGGATGGTCTGATTTTAACCAGCGCGGATGTGGTGCTTTCTGACCGGTATTTTCAGGTGACTGATTTAATTGTCTCCTTGACCGTTGACGATAAAGCTCCACCTGTTCCTACTTACCAAGCTGGTATCGTGCAGGCGGATTTTGAATTAGGCCTGGCGGTCATTAAACCGCGTTCAACTGTGGATGGCAAAGCTATTGATTACGCCCTTTTGAATCTCCCCGTGATTAAATTAGGTGATTCGACCACCTTGGAACGTGGCACAGCTCTTTCGTTTTTGGGATATCCGGCGCTATCAAAAGACCCGGAAATTCTGAGCCAAAACACTGTGGTGCTCAATGACTTTGGCGCGGAGTTTCCCTTTGGCGAAAATGTGCTCATACACGCTGAACTCGCGATTCCCGCGGGAAATGTCGGCGCGCCGGTGTTGAACGTAGAGAATGAGCTTTTGGCGGTACCCATCCACAAATCACCGGTTACCTTTGACCCCAACAATGTGCCATGTCAGCCACTTGTGGATGGCAACCGCGATGGTCGCATTGATTATCGTGACCCCTGCCATTCTGTCAGTTTGCCCATTGATACCCTACGCCCCATTCACCTTGCCTTGCCCATGATTGAAGCGGCTAAACGCGCTGAGATCAAGATAAAGGCTTTTGCTCACAGCGAAGGACCTTTTTCAAACACAGCCAAAACAGTGGGACAGGATGACTTTTTGGACAACCGCAATCAATGGAAGATTGGAAAAAATAATTTTGGTGAATTAAGCATACAGGATGGTAAATACACTTTTAGTTTACGCAAGCCAATGGCGACACTTTGGTCTCAGGTGGCTTATGGCTATGATGATATGCTCATCGAGGTGGATGCCCATGTGTTTGAACCGGTGGGCAACGGTGAATTTGGCTTGCTTTGTGGAGTGAATGGCGAGGATCGCACGGTTTTCGCGGTGAGTGAGAATGGTTATTTCGCGATATGGAAGGTAACAGGGGATGAGACGCGTTTTATTCACCAATGGCAATACTCGCCCTTGATCAACAGCGAAGAAGAGCTGCGTCTTTCCGCGCGTTGTGGGGCTGAGGGCTTCACTTTCGCGGTTAATGGGCAAATATTGGCAAGAGGTGTTGACTTTGATTTTGTGCCAGGACTGACAGGCTTATACGCTTCTACCTATGACGAGGGTGGGATGGTAGTCAGTTTCGATAACTTCACGGTTTCAATCAATGAATAAAAGAAAACCCTCGCTTTTTGCGAGGGTTTATTTCTGCAACTGCTAAAATTTTCTTTAAAGATCGATATAGCGTTCAATCATCGGTTTGAGGGTATCCAATGAGCCTTTCCAAAAGGCTTTATCGCGGATGTTAATGCCAAAGCGGGCTGCCAAATCTGCCGCGCTGGCTTCACCGGTGCTGGCAAGGAGCGCTTTGTAGTCTTCCAAGAAAGCCTCTCCTTTTTCGAGATAAATCGCATACAAGCCCTTGCCAAACAGGGTGCCAAAGGCATAAGGAAAGTTGTAGAACGAGAGTTGCGCGCTGTAGTAGTGTGGTTTCCAGGTCCAGGCGAATTTATTCATCACGTCGGGGTCGATACCGTCACCATAGGTGTCGCGCTGGGCTTGCAGCATGATTTCTGAGATTTCATCAGCTGAAATCGTGGCTTTTTCGCGGCGTTTAAAGACTTCCATCTCGAAGAGATAGCGTGACATGATATCCACGATGGTCTGCGCGTCGCTACCGATGGCGGTCTCAAGCAGGACCAATTCTTCTTCAGCTGAGGATGGATTTTTTAGCAAGGCGGTCAGCACGATTGTTTCGCACATAATCGAGGCGGTTTCGGCGAGGGTCATGGGGGTTCGCGATTGATAAGGCGTTTTGTCGGCCTGATAAATGCAATAGTTGTGGAAAGCGTGCCCAAGCTCATGGGCAAGGGTCATGACCTGATCGAAAGAGCCATCAAAGTTGCTCATGATGCGACTTTGTTTAACACCGCGGACGCCCATGCAGAAGGCTCCTCCGCGCTTGCCGGGGCGTTGCTCAGCATCGATCCAGTTATTGTCGAAAGCGGTTTCGGCGAGTTTCGCCATCTCTGGTGAGAATTTGGCAAAGTTCTCTAAAATAAGTTGTTTTGCTTCGCTAAAAGTGTAGGTCTTATTAGCGGTGCCAACCGGCGCGAAAAGACTCCACCAGGGCAGCTTTTCGTGACCGATTTTTTTAGCTTTGGCGCGGAAGTAGTCGCGGAACATGGGTAGGGAATCTTGCATCGCGCCCATCATCGCATCCAGCGTTTCGCGATCGATACGCGCCATATCCAGCGCGCTATGCAGCGCGTCCTGGCGGCCACGTTTTCGGTTGAGAACGTTCACTTCGCCTTTGATACCGTTCATACACGCGGCAAGAGGCTCCTTCATTTCTTCAAAGACCTGCATTTCTAACTTGTAAGCGCGTTCACGGGTGTCGGCATCTGGATGACTGCGCAGGTTGATGAGCGCGGGCAAAGGCAGGGTCTGCATTTTACCATCCAGTTCAAATTCAACACTCTTTTGTGAGGTCAACACGCCTTGCAAATTTCCCCAGGCGTCACTGGCAGAAAGACTGAGCTCGTTGGCAAGTTCCTCTTCGGCTTCGCTCATCATATAGCGGCTTTGTTCGGCTTCTTCAAGCAGCGCGAAACTGTGTTCATGTGCTGAGCCGGGGATTTCCAGGGCTTTATGGAGACGATCGCCTAATTTGCCCAGCCACGCGGAGAGGCGATTGCTCAGGTTGCTTAGTGGGATCATCTCAATTTGCACTTTGGAATAAAGTTGTTCTGCTTCCTTGTTGAAGGAATCGACACTAAGGGTCAGACCTAAATATCCCATAATGGAATTGGCTTTGATACTG
>JAAZIH010000026.1 GCA_012800995.1 Chloroflexota bacterium | reverse complement strand
TTTGCCTGATGAAAAAGACGACAAATGGATGCAAGCCGTCGCGCAAGAAATGAACCTCTCAGAAACCGCTTTTCTCTTACCCAAAGGAAACGACTATCAATTGCGCTGGTTTACCCCCACAACAGAGGTGGAGCTTTGTGGTCACGCCACCGTTGCCAGCGCGCATATCCTTTTTGAAAATGGGCTTTATGATTTTGAAGAGACTATCAACTTTCACACCGCCAGTGGTGTCATTGCGGCAACCACCGACAATGGCACCATTGAACTCAATATGCCCCTGCTCAAAAGCGAAGATGTGGAAGTGCCTGCCGATGCCGTTGAAGCGACCGGTTTAAATCCGATTGCCGCTGCTCTTTCTGAATCCAGGCAACTCATTTTAGTCCTTGCTTCTGAAGATGAAGTGCGCGATTTTGAACCTGACATGAAGAAAATCGGAGCCTTGCCTTATATTGACTTGATCATTACCGCCGCGGCTGATGGCGAGAAATTTGACTTTATCTCGCGCTTTTTCTCACCCCGCACGGGCATCCCGGAAGATCCGGTAACCGGCATGGCGCATTGTGTTTTGGGTCCATTTTGGCAACGCCGCTTGGGAAAGTCCCAGTTTTGTGCCTATCAAGCCAGTAAACGCGGCGGAAAAGTTTGGGTAAAAGTTGCCGATGACCGCTGTTTTATCGGTGGCAAAGCTGTCACCGTGTTCAAAGCGGAACTGTTCCGCCAGGATTGAAGTCTTTTACACTTAGAATTGACCTGTTTCAAAGCACCCGTGAGGGTGCTTTTTTGTCTCTCTTCCACACAGATGCATATCTTAAATTACTGGGTACGTGGCACAATCAACCGGAAACCATACCCTAAAAACGCAAGTATTACCCATGGGCTCTGATATAATTGCCTTTAGACAATTGGCTTTTATAAGAGCCCTCAAAAGCAACGTAGGAGTACGATATGGACCTTTTAAAACAACGCATTCTCAAAGACGGAAAAAACCTCGGCAACGGTATCCTCAAAGTTGATCGCTTCATCAACCATCAGGTTGACCCCACACTCATGGACGCCTGTGGCAAAGAGTTTGCCCGCATTTTCCACGGCACCCGTGCAGAAAAAATTCTTACTGCGGAAATCTCTGGCATCGCGCCTGCCCTCATGGCCGGCAAATATCTCAACCTGCCTGTCGTCTATGCCCGCAAGAGAAAACCCGTCACCATGCCCTCCGAGGTCTACATCACTGTTGCTCCCAGTCACACCAAAGGCATCAATGTTGAGCTCATTGTCTCGCCGGAATATCTCGGCAAAGAACCCATCCTCATCATCGATGACTTTCTTGCTTCCGGCCAGACCATCGTCGGACTGGTCCGTTTAGCTCAGGTCGCCGGCGCGGAACTTTTGGGCATCGGCACCCTTGTTGAAAAAACTTTTGAGGGCGGTCGTGAGCTGCTCAGCCAGTTTGGCGTGCCCATCCACTCACTCGTTTCCATTTGCAATATGGATGACGGAAAAATCGAATTCACCGACGAATACGCTGTTTAAGCCTTGTTAGATAGAAATCAAAAGCCTCAGTTTGAACAAAATTGAGGCTTTTTTGCCAATCCTATAAAAACTCGATCACAAACGCGATTTCGCTAAGTAGGACAACCGAACTAATAGATATCCATCTGGTGCGTGGTGCCCTATGTGATAATCCATCACAGTTATTAATCCAACTGGCGCGTGGCGTCCCATGGGTCACAACGTCAATCTACCAATAAATCCCCTACGCGCTAAATCGATTTTCGAAAGCAAAGTTTTCCTGTTCGCGGATGCCGAAGTGCAGACCTTGAGTCTGGTTCTCGCCGACGCAAAAAACACTCGTCGCAATAACACTTTCGCCTCGGTGTCTCGCCGCAGGCTAAATGAAGAGATAAGTTAAAGAAAATTTACAAAAACAGGGCGCGAAAAGACCTAAAAACAAACCACACGATGATAAAATGTGAGTGGATATCAAAAAATGCAGGAGATAAAAAACAATGGGCGAAGTGGTCAAACAGATAGTTAACAGCCTCATTCAAATCGTTGCCTTTTCAGTGATCCCTTTCATTTGGTGGGCGAACACCGCGCGT
>JAAZIH010000025.1 GCA_012800995.1 Chloroflexota bacterium | reverse complement strand
TGTTCTTGATTTTTGCGTCTTTGCAGAGCTAAGGTTTAATAACAGGCTCTAATAAATGAATTCTACCACCATCCGGAGAATCGATTGCGCGCGCTATTAAGACGATTTTTACGGTGCGACCACCCAAAGCGGAGAGATCCAAGCGAATATGTTCAAGCTCACCATCATAGAGCTCATCCCAGCTACCCAGTTGCACTACCTGCCCCTCACCTTCCTGATAAGCCAAGACAAAGTTCACCCGGCATTGGCTCAAACCATGCCCACAACCCAGAACGGTTGAAAAATAGGCGTTTTCCGGGATTTTCATCGCAGGATAAACGCCCATCACATAACCATTCTGGATAGCATTCACGCCCAGCCAAAGAGTTGGTTCGTCATCCACTGCTCCGGTTTCGAGCACCGGCGCGTTATCAGAATAGACATAGCCCGCGGAATCACTCGGAAGACCCGGACAAGGCAAAACACCAGCAGCACTGGTCCAGGTTGCACCACAATAGGCATGCGCCAAATGAATAACGCCCTCAACAACCTTGATATCTGCCCAAAAAGTATGGTCAGGATTTTTGAACGCGAAAAGAACACCTCCCGCGTTACGCAGTTTGAAATCCGCGCGGTATTCCCCACCCATTGTCGGCGCTATGAGTGGTACAGCAACTTCCACCGTCTCGCCAGGCTTGACCTCCGCTTTGCCAATCGGCGTGGCTACTGCTGCTGACATCGAATCTCCACTTATAAAAACAACCGCGTAATCGCCAGTCCAGGTACAGCTACCATCATTTCGAAAAGTCCAGGTTTTCTTGAACATCATGCCTGGGTACAACACACTGCCATCTGGGATGGTTTCACCCATAAAAAAGGCCAGGTCACAGGGTTTGTCATTCGGCTGACTGCCTTCAATAGGAGTAGGCAACGCTTCCGCTTCATTGGTAGGGGCTTGCACTGTTTCAACAAACGGAGTGGGTATTTCCGGTGTTTCACCTGGCATGTGCGGGGAGAGTGTTTTGTTCGCTTGTTCGGTTTGGAGCATTTGGGTCGTCAGCGCCTCAATCGTGCGTGCTGCCACCGTGCGAATGTCATCCAGCTGATCCGTTGGTGTCGCATCTGAATTAATCGGTTTGCAGGCACTCACAATCATCCCCAGGATGATAATGAGCAGACTGATTGCTCTGAATTGTTTCATTAATCCTCCAAAACGCCGTTATTGCTCCAATCACGTATATTTAACGCAAAAATCCATAGGATTCTATTAGAGTCCTATGGATATTAGTTGCAAGTTACAATCCAGAGAATTTTATGCTTTTCTGGATTTCTTCCCGAACACTAAAGTGCTGAAAAAAGTCTTCAGGTTGAATTTTTGACCTGATAGTAAGTTTTGAGAACTGAACAAGTTGGCGGCAGCTCTTACAACGAGCCAGACTGTCAGCGCCAACAACAAAAGCGCGACGATAAGCTGCCAGACTGGCACGGCACCAATCGCCAGTCGCGTGGGCATCACAATCGTGGATGTAAGCGGAAACAGACTAAGGAATAAGGTCGCCGCGCTATTTGGGTTAGCAACGAATTCACTCAATGCAAGGTACGCCAATATCAGGGGCATATTCATGATGAGAGAAAACTGCCCACCCTCGCGCGTATTGGGCACCATCGCGCCCAAACCCGCCATCAGACTTCCATACAACAAAAAGCCCAGCAAGAAGTAAGGGATACCCCAGGTAAGTACCGCTGTTGGAACTTCCAGCTTGAATGGCAGATTCAAAGTTCGATTGGTCAACTTTGCCAACAGCAAAATCGTAGCCAGCCAAACAGCAGCTTGCAGGAGCGACGCCAAACCACGTGCCAGAATCTTACCCCCGAAAATATCCACGGGCTCTGCCGACGAAAGCAAGATTTCCATAGTACGATTTTCCTTCTCTTTTGTCACCGAATTCAACATCATACTTGAAGTGATGATAAGCAACATATAGAAGAAAAACGAGATGAAAAATGGCACCATAAAGGTACTGGGGTCATTTTGGTCACGGGTATCAGCTTGTTCAATATCCAGATATTCCGTTGTTACCTTGACCTGGTTGACAAGCTTGGCATACAATGCATCGTCACCATCAAGCAGATTATAGCGAATTAACTCTTCAAAAATGGCATTGTACTTCATTTCCCCGACCATGCTTACTTCAGGCTTCACCAGCAAAACATCACCCGTTTCGAGATAATCCGCCGAAACGATGTAGAAACCGTCCAATTTGCCAGCCTGGGTTTCTTGCCTGGCAAGACTTTCATCTTCAAAGGGTATCAGTTGACCCATTACCCAATTTGGATAGTCATTAATCAAGCCACTTTCATCAACGACACCATAAGGTGTAGGATTGCTGACTTCTTTAACAATCGTTTTCACTAAATCGGGTGAGTCCTTGGGTTTCAACAAACTTACCAAACCAATAATAATCGTCGGAATCAGAGGCACTAAAATCAAACCCAGGATAAACGAACGGCGACTGACCACGCTCATAAATTCATATTTAAAAACACGCCAAATTTTACGCATCGCCAGCCTCCTTTTTGAACAATTTGAAAAGCGAAATTTTTTTATTAAATTGGAGCATACCTAACTCAAACGCACGACCTGCCAGCCACATCGCGCCACCAGCGAACAAGACCTGAACAACGAGTACAAGCAGAATTTCAAGCGTGGGCACGCGCGTGAATGCCATTCGGAGGCTCATGGCAAGGGGTGAACTGAAGGGAAAAAAACTCAAAATTCGCGCCAAGACACCGTTGGGCGAATTCATAAAGACGCTTACTGTATAAACGGGCAAAAGGATTGGAACGACTACCAAACCAACCATCTGTTGTCCTTCCTGCGATTCCGTCACCGTCGCGCCAAATATAGCCAGTACTGAAGCGGTAAACACGAACGAAACCAACATAAAGACCAGGCTCAATGCCATCAAAGCAGGATCAGGAATTAGCTCGCTCAAAAGCGGTATGCGCGCCCGGAAAATAAAGAGTGCCACAGCAATGATGACAGCCCACACAAGCAACTGTGTAACACCCACCCCAATATTGCCGATAATCTTACCAGCCATCAATTGTTTGTGAGAAACTGTGGTGAGCATAATTTCAATCGTGCGGTTTTCTTTTTCTTCCACCAGGGACTGCAAAAGATAGTTGCCACTGCCCATCACAAGGGCAAAATACAGCATGCTGATAACGATTGGCGGAATAATGCGTTGCCATGATGCACCCGCTGATTTTATGGAACCATCCAGACTTTCGAGGCGCAGATTCATCCCTTCTTCAATGCGTGCTTGATTGGGAATAATTTCGTTGGCAATCAAATTCTCGCTGAGGTATTGCTTCGCGAAATCCAAAACCTCTTCCGTAATCGCTTTATTTCCTTTCCAGATTATCTCATAACTTGTAGTGTAATCCTCGGGGATAATGATATAACCTTGATATTCCCCCGCCAAACTAACTTTTTTGGCTAAGTCTTCATCTGTAAATGCTACAAACTCAATCTGTATATCAAATAATCCCGGTTTCTCCTTTATCTTTTGGGCTTGCGTGATGATTCCAGCCCTGTCAATAAGCCCAACCGGGCGCGTATCCACCGCCTTGAACGCGATAAAAGTCGAAATCAAACTAAAAAGGATAAACAGCAATGGCACCAGCAACAACGCCACCCAAAAGCGTTTGGTAAACACATTGCGTGCGTACTCAAATTTGGCGACCTTGAAAAGCTTAGTCATTTTGCTTTTTTCCTTCAGCCACCACACGAATAAATATTTCGTCCAGTGACGGAATTAAAACTTCGTAACTTTCCAT
>JAAZIH010000153.1 GCA_012800995.1 Chloroflexota bacterium | reverse complement strand
GCGGAGAGGCGATTGCTCAGGTTGCTTAGTGGGATCATCTCAATTTGCACTTTGGAATAAAGTTGTTCTGCTTCCTTGTTGAAGGAATCGACACTAAGGGTCAGACCTAAATATCCCATAATGGAATTGGCTTTGATACTGATTTCATTGCGGGCGTCAATGATGCGGTTGAGGCGCTGGCTAAGAGCCTCTGCGCTGATGTCTGAGTTGAGGGCTGGCGCGAGCTCTTTTTCGTAAAGTGCGGAGAGTTCCGCGGCTACAGTTTTGATGAATTGAATGTCCTCGGCGAGTTTTGGGTCGTCAAGGCCTGTGTAAATATTAGAAAGATCCCATCGGGTTGGTGTCATAATGTGCTCCTGTTCGTTTTAGATGAAAAAATTATACCTTGTTCGTGTGTGGCAAGGTGTTGATGTGACATTTAGGAACTGGATAATCTCAGCTGTTAATCACACCGATGAAATAACGCAAAACGCACCGATAGAATTGAGCGAATTGCACCGATGTAAAAGATACTCATATAAAAAACCGCCCAATCTGTATAAGATGGAGCGGCGATAGTTAATGTCTAATGATGTCTAAGCAAGCTTATGATCTGCGCCTGCCACCGCCAATCAAAGAAACGTAATAAAGCAACTGCAGAATTGAGGTTATTAGCCCGGCTACGTAAGTCCATGCCGCAGCATTGAGCACTTTATTAACGCCTTTACGTTCCTCATCACTGGTCATCAAATAACTTTCTTCAAGCATCGCTTTCGCGCGTTTTGAAGCATTCAGCTCAATGGGCACGGTAATGAGTGAGAATAAGGTCGTGCTGGCAAACAGGATGACACCAATTGTTGCCAATCCCATCAAGTTTAGTACCATGCCAATCACGACCAAAATCATGCCAACGTTGGAGCCAATATTGACGACGGGCACGAGCACACGACGTATTTTCATTGGGGCGTAATTATCGCGGTCCTGCATGGCATGTCCAAGTTCATGCGCGGTTATAGCCATGGCCGCCACAGATGGTATAGTGCTGGTACCCTGCGAGAGAGCCAGGGTCTTACTGCTGGGGTCGTAATGGTCGCTGAGCGTGCCTTGAGTTTGAACAAAGCGCAATTCATCGAGTTGATAACGGTTTTTAAGATAGTCCGCAACCTGGAGCCCGGTCATGTTGCGTGTGTTGCTAACTCTGCTCCATTTCTTATAGGCTGAATTTACAGCGATACTGGCAATGATTGACAGTATCAAGCCCGGCAAAATAAAAAAGATGTAAGTCAGGTTAAAAGGCATCTTTGATTTATCCTTTCAAAACAAGTCTATTTCTTAAAATACTCAATCGCGGCGTTGAGTTGTGTGTCTATGCCCGCCTCAAAATCAGCTTCGGTATAGGGCACTTCAATGTCTGGTGTGAGTCCAATTTCAGCAATTTGATTGCCGTTAGGAGTTAACCAACGCGCAATTGTAATGCGCACACCACCCTGATTGTCAGATAAATCAATCCAACTTTGCACAGAGCCTTTTCCGTAGCTCACCTCACCGATTAATGTGGCGCGACCATGATCTTGCAGCGCGCCGGCAACAATCTCGGACGCGGAAGCAGAACCACCGTTGATTAAGACCACCATAGGCACATTAGGCGCAATGGCGTTGCCATCCGCACGATATGTATCGCGGGTGTCATCACCATATTCTTCATAAAGGATAACGCCTTCTTTTATAAACATGGCAGAAATATCAATGGCTGCATAAAGATAACCACCGCCGTTATCGCGAAGGTCAAAAATGAGCCCTTTAGGATTTTGCGGCATGAGATCGTTCAAAGCGTTTTCAACTTGCTCAACCGCTTTATCGTTGAAGGTGTAAAGCGCGATGTAAGCAATGTCGCCTTCAAGCATTTCGTAATCAACAACCGGTATTTGAATAACACGGCGGGTAATGCTGACGTCAAAAACTTCATCACCACGGCGGATAGTCAAAACGACCACTTCGCCTGCAGGGCCGAGGATGGATTGCAAAACGATATCACCTGCTGTTCCAGTGGTGTCTTTACCGTTCACGGCAATGACGATATCTTTGGGCTTTAGTCCGGCTTCTTCAGCGGGGGAGCCTTTCATGGGAGAAACAATTTCAACGTAATCACCGGAGGTGTTTACCCAGGCACCAATTCCTGTATACGAGCCCTCCATCTCAGCATTGGCTTGTTCGTAAGTATGCGGGTCCATGTAGGAGGTATGTTTATCGCCCGTGGCAGCCAACATGCCTTCAATTGCACCGCGCATCAGTAAGACGTCGTCCAAAGGTTGGTCAACGTAATGCTTGTGCAGGTAGCCCCAGCTTTCCCAGAAGGGCTTAAATAAAGTTTGCAGTTCGCGTGGGGTTGACGAGCTGACATACTCAGAGCATTTGCCCGCATCCGCGCCAAATTGGATTGCCGGGCAGGGATCACATTCAAGACCAACAATATCGCCATCCTCATTTGGACAAACGCAGACAGGGCAAGTTCCATCACTACCGCTGCCAGTATAGACTTTATCGTAACCAAGTGCCATGCGAATGGGGTTGTTTTTGACAATACTGCCCGTGGCAAGTCCAGTCGCAAAGGATGTAATAACGATGAGCACAATGAGGACAATGGTGATTGTTGTGCGGTTTGAATTGTTTTGCATGAATACCTCCAAAGTCAACGCATAGCTGCGTTGGTTCTATACAATGCTTAAGAATACCATATTCGAGGTTTTTTCACCGAGCCTTATAGAAAGATTATGGGAATGTTTACAAATCTCAAACAGAAAAAGAGGCATTCAACACAAGGTTATTAAAGCTTTGTTTGGTGCAAATAATCTGGAAGATGTATGAGATGACTGATGGATGGATGGTCACCATCGGGTATAGGTTTGACCTGTAAAGTGTGAATTCCTAGGGCGCGCGCGGTATCAAGGTTGTTGCTGCGGTCGTCAATAAAGAGGCAATTTTCTGGTCTGGGATTACCAACCAAATTTAACGCGATTTCGTAGCTGCCCACTTCGGGCTTGCAATAGGGGGCAGTGGCAACAACATCAATGATTCCCTCAAACAAGTCGCGCAAATTCATCAGTCCTAAAACGTTTTCCGCGTGAGCAACGCTGGCGTTGGTGTAAATCCACTTGGGCTGCGGCAGGCTTTCAAGCGCTGCACGCAGGGCAGGGTCCGGTTGCATATGCTCCGAAAGATCCACGTAATGGACATAATCAAGATAGTCATGCATGTCCACTTCGCGTTCAATTTGTAAACCGCGCAAAGTTGTGCCGTATTGCTTAAAGAGCCGATATTGAAGTGCTCCTGCTTCCTCTTTAGGTACACCCAAAACATCAGTCAAGTAGCTATTAATGCGAGCCATGAACAGCGGCCAAATATTGAGTGAGGTGGGGTATACGGTGTCGTCAAGATCGATGAGAAGGGTCGTGATCTGATTAATCATGTGCGGTCTAACCACCTGTTCATGTTTTGGGGTGGAACGAACGCATCCATTTTTTGCAAAAGCTCAGTTGGGTTTTCTGCGACGATGAAGAGCCCGCGGTGTTCCGGATAAATGTAACCCAGGGCGATGCTGTGTTCAACCATGCGCACGAAGGGCTCAAAATAACCTTCGATATTCAGCAAGCCAATCGGTTTGGTGTGCAAGCCGATTTGTGCCCAGGTGAGCGCCTCAACGGTTTCGTAGTAGGTGCCATAGCCACCGGGCAGGGCAATAATGCCATCCGCTAACTCAAGCATACGCTTTTGGCGTGTTTGGATGTCTCTAACTGTTTCAAGTTTGGTCAGGTTGGCATGGATGAGGTGTTCAAGGTTGAGCACGTCGTTTACCACACCAATAACCTCGCCATGGTTCTCGAGCACACCGTTGGCTACCGCGCCCATCAATCCGGTTGAGCCAGCACCATAGATGAGCGTGCGGTTTTGTTTGGCAAGTGTTTCGCCAAGTTGCCAGGCGATTCGCATATGGGTTGCGGGCAGCCCATCCGCCGAGCCGGCAAAGACGGTGATGTTTTTATAAAAGGTAGTTTCCATACTGCTCTATTGTAGCCTATAAACTCTCTGTCTCCAGTAAGAATGTCAATATATGCACGTGTTTTATACCTTGTGTGCTGCGATTAACTGGATCCATGGAAATGATGTATTTCGGGTAGTTATCTTTGATGTCCAGCAGGGGCGATATCTCGCGATTGAAGGTGGCTTCATCACTCATAATATAGCTCACCTGAACGTATAGCTTTTGTTCAGCTTTTTCCGCGACGAAATCAACTTCCTTTTCGCCCATTCGCCCAACCGTGACCTCAAAGCCACGCCTTAAAAGTTCCATAAACACAATATTTTCAAGGATGAGATGGATATCCCTAAAATTTTCACCATAAACCGCCTGGCGAATGCCATGATCAGCAAGGTAATATTTTTCATCCATTTGCAAAATGCGTTTGCCCCGCAAATCCTGTCGTTTTGCCGGATAAAACAGACAAGCATCCAGGGTGGCTTTAATGTAGTTGATGACTGTTTCGGGCGCGACCGCGCGGTATTCATTTTTTAAATAGGCTGAAATGCTACGGGCTGAAAAGGGATTGCCGATGTTTGACATCAAAAACAGGATGACCCGTTGTAAAAGGTCAACATCGCGGATATTGTGTCGGCTGACGATGTCCTTAACCACAACTGATGCGTAAAGATCTTTTAGATATTGTTTTGAGGGTTCCACGTCAAAGTTGAGATGGTGTAGAAACGGCATTCCGCCAAGATTGATGTACAAATTAAAGGCGGCGTTTTGATCAAGCTTTAATGGTGTGTGTTCAAGTAATTGTGTGAACTCGAGGAATGAGAAGGGATAAATTTGAAATTCCACATATCGACCAGCAAGGTAAGTTGCCAGTTCTCCGGATAGGAGCGAACTGTTGGAGCCGGTGATGTAAATATCGGAATCAAAGTCAACGCGAAAGGTATTAACCGCGCGTTCCCAGTTCTGAACTTCCTGAATTTCATCCAAAAAAATGTAGACTTTTTTACTAAAATCAAAGGGTCGATTTTGAATTTCATCGATTAAGTCTTGACTATCGTGGATGTGCATGGCTTTCGCGGATTCAAAATTGAGCGTGAAGATTTGTGAGGGCTCAACCCCTTGCATGATAAGACGGTCCTGAATTTGTTCAAGCAAAACAGACTTTCCGCTTCTGCGCAATCCAGTAAACACTTTTATAATCGGTTTGTCAATAAACGGGTCGATTTTTTTAAGATAATTTTCTCGGATAATCATAACTCACCTCGATAGTGTCAGTTATAACTGACAAAAAGAAAAAAAGCAAGAAAGTGTCAGATATAACTGATAAAAAGATTAAAAAGAAAAAACTGTCAGTTATATCTGACAGTTTTGTGATTTAAATGATTGGTTTTTGGGTGAAACGCCTGCTCTATCTATGATACTCATTACGCAGAGCCTGGAGTTTTTCTTTCTCAGCCTGGCTGAGCGGTTTGGGTAGGTGAATCTCCACTTTAGCCAGAATGTCACCCTTTTGCTCTTTTTTACGCAGGGCCGGCATGCCTAAGCCTTTGAGTCTGAAGGTTTTGCCGGTGTTGGTTCCAGCGGGGATGTTCAGTTTAACCGTTTTACCCATCGTGGGCACTTCTACCTCACCACCCAGAGCGGCGGTGTAAAAGTCAACCGGCAGATCAATCAGCAGGTTGTTGCCTTTACGGTTAAAAACTTTATGAGGTAATACTTTGATAAGTAAATACAGGTCCGCGCCATCGGCTTGACCGCTCAAACGCACTTTCGAACCGGTATCCACGCCAGCAGGAATGCTGGCATTAATCGTTCGCCCATCAGAAAACCTGAGGCTACGTTGTGTGCCGTGGTAGGCTTCCTCAAGGGTGATCTCAGTCTCATGTTCAACGTCACGCCTGGCTGGCGCCTGGGTGCGGTAGCTGGGTCCTCCCTGGCTGTAAGTGCCCCCAGTGCCGGTGGATGAAAAGCCACCACTAAAACCTCCGCCAAAGAGCGAGGTGAAAAAGTCCGAAAAGCCCCCCATGCCACTGAAACCACCCATACCACCTGGCATGCCCATGCCACCAAAGATCTCCTGGAATTCTTCATGGGTCATCGTGCGGTAGCCACCACCCTGACCAGGTTGTTGTTGCCAGCGTCCCCAGTCAAATCCACCAGGTTGGCCACCCGCGCGTTGGTATTGCTGCCATTCTGAGCCCAATTGATCGTATTTCTGACGCTTTTCGCTGTCCGAAAGTACCTGATAGGCTTCGTTGACCTCTTTGAACATCTCCTCGGCATTTGGGTCTTTGTTGACATCGGGGTGATATTTGCGTGCTAAATCACGATAAGCTTTTTTGATCTCATCGTCGCTTGCGGTTTTAGAAACGCCTAAAGTTTTGTAGTAATCCTTGTATTCCATAATCATTTCACGGCTTAATTAAGCTATTAACATCCTGATAATAGCAAATCAATGTATAAAGCGTGTTAATATCAAGCGGGCAAAAGAGGGTGTTAGCCAAATGCCCCACGCACTTTAGGCGGTAAAAGGGCAGCGATCTGGCTCATGATTTCGTGTCCAGCGCGTTCGACATCCTCTCTGGAGGGGCGGTTGCCACCATCCGCGGCGCTTAATGGTCCAAAGGGTTTGCCAATTTTCGAGATGACGCGAGCTTTGCGTTTTTTATTGCGCAGTGTGCCAAAAATGTCCCAATTATCCTCACTAAAGGTGCCGATGGGTAAAATGGGCACGCCCAGGCGAAGTGCTAAAAAAGCCGCGCCGGGCAGAGCTTCATGCAGAGGCGGTTTATGCGCATGCCCTTCTGGCATAATCGCTAAAATGCCATCCTGTGCCAGGACTGCTTCCGCGGCTCGCATAGCTTCAAGGTTGGCTGTGCCTTGTCGGATGCGCAGTGTTTTCCAGAGCCCTGGCAGGAATTTCAACTTGCCTGGCGCCATGGGCATAACAGCATCGTTGATAAACTCCAAAGGGTATCGGGTGGTGTGTATCGGACCGATGGTATCCAAAAAATGAAAATGGTTGCTGACGACCAGGAGGGGACCTTCTTTAGGCAGGTTTTTTTTGCCCTCTACTTCGTAATTAAGCAAAAGCCATGCCAAAAAGCCGATTCCTCCGCGGAGCAACGCTCGACGAAATTGATAACGCGGATAAGGATATTTTTTTTGGTGTTCTTCACGGAATTTAGTCTTTTTCATAGCAACCGTCCCAATGAGGTGATGTCTTATTTTACAACGATTTGCGATTTTATGTGGAATTGTAAAAAAATGAATGTTTTGAAAGCCAATAACACTAAATATTGAAGGAATGCGTTATTAAGGCACTTGAAATATTGAACAAATGACATTAATGTGCTAATATAATATTGAAGAAATGACAATATACTGCCTTAATAATATTGAACAAATGCAGAAGCGCGGACTAAGCAAGGCAGTGTTTACTGAAAAAGAGGCAATATGATGTACTTCAAAAGAAAAGCATATGACAGCTTACTAAAGTGGAAAAAAGAAGATGCTGATTCCTACAGCATTTTACTTGAAGGACCAAGACGTGTCGGTAAATCGACTATTGTAGAAAGATTCGCGCGGAATGAATATGCCGCGTCGATTATCATCGACTTTGCCAGTACCTCTGATGCGATAAAAGCCTGCTTTGATGACATCCATGATTTAGATATGTTCTTTTTAAGACTTCAGGCAGCTTCAGGGCAAACACTTGTTAAAGGCGATTCAGTTATTGTCTTCGATGAAATCCAATTGTTTCCTAAAGCACGTCAAGCGATAAAGTATCTGGTTAAAGATGGTCGATATCACTATATTGAAACCGGGTCTTTGATATCGATTAAAAAGAATGTAAAAGACATTCTAATTCCGTCTGAAGAATTAAAGTTAAAAATATACCCAATGGATTTCGAGGAGTTTTGCTGGGCGATTGACAGTAACGTTTTTGATCTAAGCAAAAAAGTCTTTGAAACTGGTAAACAAGTCGGACAGGAAATCAATCGGAAGTGGATGAGAGATTTTAGGGTATATATGTCTGTGGGAGGAATGCCACAAGCTGTAGAAGCCTATTTGGCGGGGAAAAACCTAGTGGAAATCGATAAGGTCAAAAGGACCATCATTGATCTTTACGAGGATGATTTTAAGAAAATAGATCCAAGTGGAAGATTATCAGCTTTATATAGGTCTGTACCAGCTCAGTTATCCAAAGATTACAAAAAATTTATCATTTCTGAAGCAACAGGCAAGAGGAAAGGACCTGGGGACGATGAGTTGCTTTTCGATTTGGTTGATTCAAGAACAGTGCAAATTGCATACAACACGACTGATCCCGTTGTTAGCCTGGCGTTAACCAAATCGCTGGACAACTATAAGTTATATCTGGCAGATACGGGCTTGTTTATCACGCTCATGTTTATTGACAGACCAAAAGTTGCTAATGAAATATACACGAAGTTGCTTTCGGATAAATTGCCAGCTAATTTAGGCTACCTTTATGAGAACGCAGTCGCACAGATGATAGCATCTACCAGACAGGAACTGTATTATCATACCTGGAATAAAGAAGGAAGCTCACATTACTATGAAATTGACTTTCTTGTTCCTGTCGATTCGAAAATTAACGCGATAGAGGTAAAGTCATCGGGTACAGGTAAGCATGAATCAATGAAAAATTTCATCGCAAAGTATCATCAAGTGGTGTCTAAAGCTTATATACTTTCTCAGAAGGACAGAATGGAGAAAGAAAATATCTCATTTCTGCCAATATATATGCTGAATTTTGTGCTCGATAAATGACATTTTTTCGTTTCGCGGATGAACTTGCTGTATAATAGCCATCGTTAAGAAACGAGTGCTTATGAACCAGGACCCAAACACCGCTACGGAACAGCCATCAGTGGCTGATGAAGCAATTATCGCGCCGGATGCCCAGCCCGAACTGCCAGACAAATGGCTTAAAAACTACCTGCCGATGGGTGTGGGGCAGATTCTTTCCATGCTTGGCTCGGGGCTGGTGCATTTCGCGCTGATTTGGTTTATTACCAAAGAAACCGGTTCAGCGATTACGCTTCTTATGGCAACCATCACGGGAGTCTTGCCCAGTGTTATCCTGGGTCCTTTTGCTGGCGCGTTGGTAGACCGCTGGAACCGAAAATTAACCATGATTATCTCAGATGGTGTCATCGCCCTGGCAACGCTTTTATTAGCCTTTTTGTTTGCTATTGGAAAAATTCAAATTTGGCATGTTTACGCTATTCTCTTCATTCGTTCCGTGGGGGGAATCTTCCAGGGACCGGCGATGAGTGCTTCAATTACGCTGATGGTTCCCAGGGAGCATTACACCCGATTAGCGGGTGTTTCGCATGCTGTGGACGGCATTATCACCATTGTGTCACCTCCTTTGGGCGCGTTATTGATGTCCTTATTGCCCATTCAGGCGGTGATAGCGGTTGATATTGTCACCGCAGCAATAGCTATTCTTTTATTGCTGGTCGTTAAGATCCCGCAACCTCCCAAGCAGAAATCGGAAAAAGTAGCCACGAGTATCAAAACAGTCTTGACCGATGTCAAAGACGGTTTTGCCTATGTTATCAGCTGGAAGGGTATTTTTGCCGCCATGATCGGTGGGACGCTTATCAACATGACTGCCGCGCCATCTTTCAGCCTTTTGCCACTGCATGTTGATCAGTTTTTTCAGAAAGGCTCAGATGGACTGGCATTTCTCTATTCCGCTCTGGGCGTGGGTTCAATTGTTGGTGGCTTGGTGCTGAGTGTGTGGGGTGGCTTTAAACGCAAAATATTGACTGTTGTTACGGGTATTTTTTCGATGGGTCTTGGCATGCTCGCGTTCGGCTTTCTTCCTGCCCAGGGATATACCGTGGCTGTTTTTATCACGGTGTTTTTTGGTATCGCCAACACGTTTGCCAACGGGCCACTAAGCGCGCTTTTTCAAGACAAAATCCCGCCAGAATTGCAGGGGCGCGTGTTTACGGTGATGGGTTCGCTTGTTCAAGCCACAGTGCCGATCGGATTGCTGATTGCCGCGCCAATCGCGGAATGGCTGGGAATTTCTGCCTGGTTCATTATCGGTGGCACAGCTTGTGTTGTGCTTGCCATTGTTATGCTCTTGTATAAACCAATGGCAACACTTGACTGGCAAGGTCCTGGCGGGCAAATACTACCCGAATACCAGGATAGAGTTTAGTCTGTTTTCTTTCTTGTCATTCGCTTGTTTTTTTTGGGGCTTTTTCAGGAAGACATCTACTCTGTAGTATCTTGCTGGTTGAGTAAGTCTGCCAGTTCGCTTGTGCTTGTCAGGATATGATGCGTGCCACTTTTACGCAGTTCTTTTTCGGTTCCGAAGCCACACAAAACGGAGAGCGACTGCGCCCCGGCAGCCAAAGCGGCGCGCACATCGGTGAGTGTGTCGCCAATCATCAGGCAATTTTCTATGGGCACGCCCAGCTCCGAAGCGGCATAAAGCAGCGGGTCGGGGAACGGTTTGGTCTTCTCGCAGGTTTGTGAGCTGATAACAATCTCAAAATAGTTTTCCAAATCGTTGACGCGTAAGAATTTTTCTACGGTGACGCTGTTACGCGCGGAAACAACCGCGAAGGGATAGCGTTTGTGGAGGGCATCCAACATCGGATGCACACCGGGGATAACCGGAAAATCTTCAGGAACCGCCTTCTTTTTCCGCGCGCGGTAATCCAAAAAACGTGCCAGGTGACTGTCGACGCCAATATGGTCCAGAAAAGCTAAAAAGCGGTTGGCTGGCGCTTGAAAAAATCGTACCAGTTGGCGCGCGAAAGTATGCAGACGCGTTTCTTTGATAAGCGGGCTGAGCCATGCCATGCGCGCGTATATTGAGGCAACCATTTCGTCATCACTGTCTGAAAGTGTGCCATCAATATCAAAGAGTAAGGCTTTTACTTTTCCGCGGTCGAGTCTTGATTGAAAAGGGGCGTTTTTAGGGGACATGCGCTCTGTTTTTAAACTCCTACTCATTCAGAAAATCGTAAACCCTGTTAAGGCTTTCGAGACCCTCAGAGATAATCAGGACAAAGCCATTGTTACCGGTCTTGAAGACACGCGCGAAGACCTCCTCGTTGCTGTAAATGCCAATGCCATCTGCCGTGCCAAATCGCAAGTCAAGCCACTTGCTAAAAGCCTCCCAGGCTTCCAGGCTGTCTTTTTCACTATCCCACACGGTTTTCATCACAAAGAGACGTTCATCATCGTTTTCATGACTCAAAAAAGCGTAGGAATCGCCACCCCATCCTTCAGCGGCAAATAAAGCTTCTTCAGCGTCAATTTGGAAACGCTCCTCGTAACCCTGGCTGAGCATCATATAGATATCCCATGCGCCAACAACACCTTCCTGGTCGATATCCCATCCACTGCCTAATGACAAACTGAGATCTGGCAAGTTGATTTCAAGAGGGATGTCATCCGGATAACGCTCAGGGAACATAACTTGTTCGGTGCTAACCGGGGGTGTTGTGGTGTAAGCCTGATGGATGGCGTCATAACCACCCATGTCGAAAAGATGTTCCACGAAAGTGGTACCCACGTTATAAGGAAACATCAGCGATGCGGAAAGATAAGGTGGGGCAGAATCAAGAACAGGACTTTCGTAACTCTCAACGTTGGTGAGGAATTCGAGAATGTCCTTGTGTGTGGCGTGGGTCTCAAACCATTTGAGCTGCGTAAAGTTGGCATCTCCCTCAATAAGTGCCTGAATTGCCGCGCAACGCTCCGAATCTGTCTCACAAGCTTCTTCGCTGTAGCCAAGGTCGTTTTCAAAATCGTAGTTAGCGTATTGCAGGGCATGCACATATTCGTGCGCGTAAGTGAGGCGTTCGCTGATACCAAAGTCTCCCCCGGCAACCACAACCATCTCGCGTTCTTCGATTTTATAAAAGCCCGCGATTTGTTCTGAATAAAGATCTTCAAGCAGTTGGCGCATTTCAAGGTCAGGCGGAAAGAGCCCCAAAAGCGCGAATCGGCGCACATCTTCCTGCGCGTCTTCATCTTCCAAGTCTTCAAGCAATTCTTCTTCCACATAAGCCCGTAGTTCATCAGGGCTAAGCACTTTGCGCGGAATAGCATCTTTCACAGACAAGAGACGTATCTGGCTAACCTGCTCTTCAATAAGATTCATCGCCTCTTCTGTTTTTGCATCAAGGGTGGCTGATGATGCGCTCTCATCGGTGGTGTGCTGCTCGCTTTCTACGGCAGTATTGGGCTTATCACTTGGCTTGGCTTCTTGTGGTGTTGTTATGTTGTCGGGGTTTGGTTCAGACCTGGCTGGGCTATTCCAGGCGTTTGAGCGCAAACCCTTGAGCATAATTGCGCCAAAAGCGACCATAATGGCAAAAAAGATAATTGCCAAAATGAGAATGATGGCGATGTAAGGTTCGTTGTTTTTTGAAGATAAGTACATGCTTAGTCTTTCTTAAGAGGTCTTGTTTTTAGGGGCGCGTCGTCATCAAAGTTGTCAAAATCTTCATAGATGTTTTCAGTTGCTTCTTTGGCGACGGTTTCAGCCGTTTCGCTAAGTTCTGCTTTGTCTAATTCAGCAGGCTCAAAGACAGCCGCAGCAGGTGGACCCTGGCGCATGGGTCGGGTTGCTAAAGGTTCGTTCATTTCCCGTAAGGCTTTGTCTTCAAAACTTTCATTTTGAAAATCCTCTTGCTCATTCACGCTCCTCTCAGCCTGGGCGCTTAATTGGCTCATATCTCGCATTAAAAGCTGGAAGAAGGAAACCATTCTGGCAGCGTTTTCGAAAGACAGGCGTTCGTCTACGCCATGTGTGCGGTTGGATTCTTTAGAGCTAATCTGGGCAGGTGAAAAGCGGAAGGTGCGCTTGCAAACATTGCGATAGTGGCGCGCGTCGGTAGCTCCGGGTATGAGAATAGGCGTGGCTTGGGCACCAGGGAATGCAGCGCGAATGTACTGATAAAGCATATGGAAGTAAGGCGAATCGATATCAGAGATTTCCACCGGATCCCAGCTGTGGTCTCCCATCAGCTGATCCCCATAGGCGGGCAAAACGGAAACAACATCATCCGCGACCAAATCGCGCACACGTTCGTAGGTGCTTGCCAGCGTTTCGCCGGGCATGATGCGGATGTTGATGATTGCTTCTGCTACTGAGGGCAAAACGTTTTCCGCGTCACCAGCATGAATGATAGTGGGCGAGAGGGTCGTGCGGGTGATGGCATTGAGGTGGGGATTTGCCGCGCAGCGTTTTTTGACGGTATTGCCAAAGAGCCAGGGGTTGGCAAGTACCAGACGCTGACTAAAAGGCAACTCACTACCCACAAAGCTCATCATGAATTCAACCATATCAAGTGTTTGTGGAAAAGGATTGGCTTCAAGTGTAGAAATTGCCAGGCTTAGCGCGCCAATGGCAGTGTTTTCAGGTGGGTAGGCGCTGTGGCCACCTTTAACTTCCGCGCGCAGTTTGAGGGTGACATGGCCTTTCTCGGCAACACCAATCAGACCAACGGGTGCCTTGACACCTAGCATGATACTTTCGCTAACGAAGCCACCTTCATCAAGCAAAAAAGCTAACTGAACACCCCGTCTTTCGAGTGTCTCGGCAATGGCTTTGGCACCATAGGTGCCGGATACTTCTTCATCGTGACCAAAAGCGAGGTAAATGGTTCGCAGGGGTCTAAAGCCTTCGCGCAGCAAGTTGTTCGTTGCTTCAAGCAAGGCAATTAAGGTGCC
Organism: Chloroflexota bacterium; assembly: GCA_012800995.1. Classification (GTDB taxonomy): domain Bacteria; phylum Chloroflexota; class Anaerolineae; order Anaerolineales; family Anaerolineaceae; genus Mesolinea. The sequence goes on along the minus strand of JAAZIH010000153.1, from coordinate 5,965 downwards.
TTTTGTATCCAAAGCACCCCGTCCCCAGACATAACCATCAGCGAGTGTGCCACTAAAGGGCGGATAGGTCCAGGGTGAATCGGGACCATCATCGGCAGGTACAACATCCTGATGCGAGGTGAAGGCGATGGGGTTTAGCGAGGGATCAGTGCCTTGCCAGGTGAGCAGAATGGCGTGGTCGTTAATCAGCTCTTCTTGTAGGTTGTCGAATACTGCAGGATAGAGCGTTCTTATCAGATTACGAAAACCCACAAAAGGAAGAGGGTCTGTTTTACTGGGGTCAGGATCGCTAATCGTTTTTAGCTGAAGGGCAAGCCCGATGTGCTCAGCTACTTCTTCGCCATCAATAACGGGCAGTTGCACACTTACTGTTTCGCCTAAATCGATTGGGAACTGCATGGCACGCACAAGCGCAATTGCCGCGATTGTGATGAGGATAATAGCAAGTGCGACAAGCACAATTAAAAGAATAGGGTTCATAATAACCTCCATTGTCTGATAGTCCAATGTACACTAATTGTAACGTTAAAAATGCCAGGCACGAAATAGAAGTATAAATTCATCTTGAATCAAATCTGGGGCAGTTTGTTTCCGTTTTCTTTTAACCAAGTCTGACCCTGTTTGTAATGGGGCATCATTTGCTCAAGAAACTGCCAAAAAGCCTTGCTGTGGTTATGGTGTTTGATGTGTGCCAACTCATGCGCGACGACATACTCAATTGAAAGCAGCGGGGTCATAGCCAATCGCCAGGAAAAATTGAGCGTGTTATTAGCACCACATGAGCCCCAGCGGGTTTTGGCGCTGTTAATGCGGATGCTCTTGTAAGTTAATTGCCACTTGCTACTGTAAAGGTCTGCAAAATGATGAACCCAGTGGTGCGTGATTTGACGGTAAAAAGGGATTAATACCTGAGCGCCTTGCATGGCAAGGTCTTTGCTTATAACGATTTTGCCTGACTCGCTCAGGCTAATTTTCTTGTGTCCGACAGGGTTGATTTCAAGCTCCCGCCACTCGTCCAGTAATAAAATCCGTTCATCCGCTGCCATTTTGGGTACTGGCCAACGCTGGCTGAGTTTTAACCGGGTTTTGCTAATCCAATCAGCTTTTCTTGATAATATGTTCGCGATGCTTTGTGGGTTGGTGTTTTTGGGAGCTTTAATGAGCAGCGTGTTGGCATTTTCAAAACGCAGCTCAATGGTCTTGCGTTTGCTGTAGAGTATCTTATAGTCGAGAGGAATACTTAATTCCGGTTCAGATGAAGACATGTTGTTATTATAATCTGGCTTTCGGGTACAATCTTCCTATGCGAACGCGTCAGCGATTAACTCTATTTATTTTGTCAGTTTTGCTTCTTTGTGGAGCCTGTGTTTCCCGGGACAGAGCTTTGCGATTAGACCCCGTGGTCGATGAGACTTTCCCTTTTGAGATATCCTTGCCGGAAAACTGGTCGATTCAACAGGAAGCTGGCGAAGACCATGCGCGGTATCTGATTGCGCCCAATGATTTTACGGGAGATGAAGAGTCGTTTCGGATTTATTTCTACTTTAGTCAGCCCGAGACGAAAGATCTTGAAGAGCATTTGGCAGTGAGCAAAGCCTTGATTGAGCCCTGGTTGGCAGGTTTAGTTTCCGAAGATTACGAGATCTACAACAAAAACGAGCTTAAACTTGCCAAAGAACAAGCCATGGCGCTTGATTTTGCCAAACCAATGGGCGAAACATATATGGTTGGGCGCGTGGTGATTGGCACGCATCCCACGCATGTCATCGCTTTTGTCGCGATGGCATCTGAGAGCGAATGGAACATGTATGTGCGCACATTTGATAAAATCATGCGCAGTTTGAAAATCAGGACCTCCAGCGATTAAAAATGGGATGACAAAAGACCGATAAGAAAGTAATCCAATGAACATCTCAGGCGAACAATCCCCAACAATAAAACCGAAGTACTCAGCCCAGTTTTGGTTGGTGTTTGTGGGCTTGGTCATTTCATCCACTGGCACAACTATGATTTGGCCCTTTCTCACCGTTTATGCCAGTGGCAAACTTAGCATGCCCATGGCGGCGATTATGGGATTGATGAGCTTCAACTCGATCGCCGGCTTGATTTCGTCCATTTTAGCCGGCGCGTTGGTGGATCGCTTCGGGCGCAAGGGCGTTATGACCGTGGGTTTGGTGGGCGCGGCGGCGGTCTACGCCGGCTACATGTTTGCCACCCAATACTGGCATTTTATGATTTTATTGATATCCGCGGGACTTTTTAGCCCACTTTACCGGGTGGGCACGAATGTGACGGTTGCGGATGTGGTCAGCGCGGAGCATCGCGCTCACGCCTACAGCATCACACGTATGGGGCATAATATCGGCGTTGCCTTGGGTCCCATCCTTGGTGGATTGGTTTTGGCAAAGTCGTACAATATCGGCTTCGTCTCAGCTTCGCTTACGCTATTGGTCTATGCCGCCATCGTTGTTGTTTTCATCAAAGAGACCATGCCCGCGCAAAACGCCCGAGAAGGCTTACGTGAACAGATATTAATTTACAAAGAAGCCCTAAAAAACCTGCGCTTTAGTTGGATGATCGTATCGCACACGCTTATGGAAATTTGCGCCACTTTCATTTGGGTCATGCTTGCTGTGCACATGAAAAACAATTTCGGTTACAACGAAGACATCTACAGCTGGTTACCGACCACGAATGCCCTGATGGTTATTTTCTTCCAGGTGCTCATCACCCGTTTGGTTCAGCGCAGGCGTGATACACAGGTGATGATTTGGGGCGCGGTCTTTTACCCCATTTCGATGCTCATCATCGCTTTTTCATGCAATTTCTGGGGCTTTTGGCTGGGTATGGTGGCTTTAACCATGGGTGAGCTCATCGTCTCACCAACCGCTTCGGCTTATGTTGCCAATTTGGCGGCACCGGAAAAACGCGGGCGTTACCTGGGCATGTTTTCGCTCACCTGGCCTTTGGCGATGGCGGTGGGGCCCGTGAGCGGTGGTTTTTTGAGCGATAAGATCGGCATCACCGCGCCCTGGTTAGCCGCTGCTGTGGTGGGTGTTTTGGCGGTTCTTTCGTTCTGGGGGCTCGATCGTTATAGCCAAAAGAAGCATATCGAATCCATCCTCTCTGAATAAAAACCAAGCTTTTTACTTGACACCCTGTGATTTTTTGGCGATAATATAGAACAGCAGTTCTAATAAAGCTTTGAGATAGAGCACGGTGACACAGGTATTTGTTTTTAGTGATACAGATCCATTGAGGATTTTAGAGCTTGATGAGCGCGCCGACCAGATTGTGACGCGGGTTAATCAAGGGCTTTGGGAATGCTATCTGGGCTTCGAAAACTATCCCAGCCAGTCCTGGCAGGCGCGTCAGGTTGGAAAGGCGGTGCTTTTAACCAACCCGCAAACACCGGAAGCTTTTGCTGATTTCAAACTGGACACGCGTGACTTTCAAATTCTACAGGCGCTTATTTCCGGATTAAATGTTGACCAAATTGCCTGGTATTTGCACATCAGCACGCGCACCGTACGTTCGCGATTAAAGAACATGCAAATCACTTTTCGTGCGGAAACGCTCTATGTCTTAATTGCGCTTGTTACCGCGATGGGTTTGATTTTTCCGGACTTGGGGTCGGTTTATGATTGAAGCCTGAAACTTGGGCTTATGACCAGGGGGTTTTTAGAATGCCAGTAAAAATGAGGATGACAATCGCGTTGCCCAAGAGGTTTGATGCCAGAGATGTCCAGATGTATTTGAACATAGGCACCCTTAAAGTGGCTGCGCCTAAGGCAACGATTTTGGGCCCAGGCAGGAAACGCCCGAAAATGAGCATCATAAGTGAGTCGAGAGGCAAATCGCGACACCACTTGGGCCATTTTTTGCGCGACTTTTCTATGTCAAAAACATCACAAAACTGGCGCGCTACGAAATACTCAATCAGTGAGGATAAAGTCATACCAATTGTGCCCCAAAGAATAGCTTCCCAGGGGCTCAAAATCGCAGCCAGTAAAATGGATATTGGCGTGGTGGGGATGATGGTAAAGCCCAATATGGCAAAGACGAAGAGACTGATGCCTACCACCCAGCTTGGATTGTTCTGAATGAACGCGGTTATCTCATCCATGTCAAAGAAAATAAACAAAAGCAGACCAAGGATGGTGATGATAACAAGCAAGATGATATTGAGGGTTTTGCTGGGTTGGGTTAATGATTTCCGCGTTTGATCTCGCATTGTCTCAACACCGGCTTTGGAACGTACGGCTTGTGTAGAAACCATGTCATCTTTTGCGACAGGGAGCAGAGGGGCATCTGGTGTACTATTCATAATTTAGTGAGTGTTGCTATTGGCTGTGGTTTCAGTTGCTTGTTTGGCAGGGTCGTTAATCGACTTCCATAGTGCCTCAGCTATCTGGCTTGCCGCGTGTGGTTTGCCCAGTAGTTTGGCAGCCTGCGCGGTAATCTTTAGTCCTTTGGCATCATCCTTTAGCCAATAATCAAGGGTGGCAATCGCTTCGCCGGTATTGGCAGGCATCGCGGCGGCTTGATGGCTGAGCACGTAGCGGACGTTGCCCTCTTCCTGCCCGGGCAGGTAATGGATGATCAGGATGGGCAAACCGGCTGCCAGCCCTTCAGAGAGAATTAAGCCGCCAGCTTTGGTTATCAGAACATCCGCGGCACGCAGCCAATCGGGCATATTGCTCAAAAAATGGTGCACGTGCAGGGGGAATTTGGGCTTTAGCTTGACCAAATCCAGGAAAAGGCGGTCGTTGCCACCAGCGATAGCCACAACCTGAAAGTCATGCTCTAAATGCTCCAATGCTTCAACAGTTTCAAGCACGTTCTTCACCCGCTCACCACCTACAATCAAAAATGTGGGCAAGTTGGGTTCAATTCTTAGTTTTTTGCGCAACCGGACTTTACTGTTGAGGGGTTCTTCGTAAATCGGATCGACTGGGATGCCCGACACAATTAGTTTTTCCGGTTTCATCTCGTTTTCCAGCGCGCGAACACGAACCCAATCGGACGCCAAAAAGTAAAAGTCGGGTTCGTTGCTAAACCAAAGCGCGTGCACATCCGCGAAATCGGTAACCACGGTAAAGTAGGGCATGTGCATGTCGAGCTGGTCAAGTGCTGAACCAACCGCGGAGTTAAACATCTCGTTGGTGTTGAGGATGGCTTGTGGCTTGAAGCTTTTAATCACTTCTTTCAGGCTGGAAGTCAGGGCGAGCGTTAGCGCGCCGTCCATCATGTCGCTCACCTGGCGGTTGTCGCTTAGTTGATAGCCAAGCCTGTAAAGTCCGGGGGTGTTTTTAACGCCGATGTTGTAGTTCTTCTCAACGTTTTTCATTAATAAGGCTTTATCGGTGTCGGTGATGGGGTTAACCACCTCCACCTGAACCTGATCGCCATAGAGTTTGAGCAGGGCTTTTTCAACGGATTCCGCGCTACGGCGATGCCCAAAACCGGCATCACTGGTGAGAATGAGAACGCGTTTCTGCCCGCTTGACAGCTCGGGAAAATTAGATTCAGTCATAGCTTTATTATATCTGAAAAGCAAAACTGTCGTTTAAGAGCATGGGCGCTTGTATCAAAACCACAAAATAAGTTGGGTCTTAATGGACCTCAGTATTTATTCACCCCTTATTGGGAGGAGAAATACGCATTGCCGCTTTATTGTTTTCTGTCGTTTAATAGTGACAACCAATAAGATGCAAGAGCTTGTCTAAAGGCTTATTAAAACGCAAAGGCACACCGTATTCAGTCACGGTGTGCCTTTGCGTTTGATAAGAATTATTCTTCGATTTCGATAGCGGAATCTGGACAGGCTTCGGCTGCTTCGCGAACGGCGGCATGGAATTCTTCGGGGATGGGATCCAAAAGAACAACAGCGTAGGGTTCGGTTTCAAGGCTAAAAACCTCAGGAGCGATACCTTCGCAGATACCACAACCGATGCACAGATCT
>JAAZIH010000152.1 GCA_012800995.1 Chloroflexota bacterium | reverse complement strand
TTCATGGCATTTTTCGTCGCCTTAGGTGTACTCAGCACTGCTGCCATGTTCTTCTTAACAGGCCCACAACATCAAACCTTAACCGTCGTGCTGTATATTTTGGGCACAGTGGGTTTCGCCGGCTCGCTCGTCTTCTACGACGCGCTTCTGCCCCACATCGCCAACGAAGACGAACTCGACAAGGTCTCCAGCAAAGGCTACGCCATGGGTTACATCGGTGGTGGATTGTTGCTTGCCATCAACGTGGCGATGATCTTCCTTGGACCCAAACTGATGCCTAACACCCCTTCGTCAGAAGTCACCCAACTGATGATGCGCCTTAGCATGGCAAGCGTTGCCATCTGGTGGGCTGTCTTCTCAATTCCTGTTTTCAAATATGTCAAGGAACCACCTGCCAAAGCCTACGAACACGAAATAGGCAGAAGCGTGGTCAAGGTTGGCTTTGGGCGCTTTTTCTCCGCTTTTGGGAATATCCGCAAATTCAGAGACTTGGCTTGGTTCATGCTGACCTTCTTTGTCTACTCCAACGGTATCGGCACCATCATCACCATGGCCACCATCATCGGCAGCGAACGAGGCTTTAGCAGCATGACGCTCATTGGCACCTTGTTGATGGTGCAATTTGTCGCCGCGCCGTTCTCGATTCTCTTTGGCAAACTTGCTGAAAAGTTAGGCCAAAAGCTCACCATCACCATCAGCCTGATCATATACTTGCTTATCGCGGGTGTTGGTTATTTCATGAGCCAGGAATGGCATTTTTACGCGCTTGGTTTCGCGGTGGCGATGGTGCAAGGTGGCTCACAAGCCATCAGCCGTTCACTGGTTGGCAAGCTCATGCCCGCCAGCAAAAGTGCTGAATTCTACGGCTTCTTTAGCGTCTTCGAGAAATTCAACACCGTTGTTGGTCCCGCCCTGCTGGCAGTAGTTACCAAACTCACTGGTTCCGACCGCTATGGCATCATCTCGCTTGTTGTCTTCTTCCTCGCTGGTATTGTCATGCTGCAATTTGTCAACATTGAGCGCGGTGTAAAAGTTGCCGAAGCTGAAGATGCTTTGTTAGTACAGGTTGATTAAGTAAGGACTATAATTAATAAAAAATATCGTGCCGGAGGCATGTAAAGAAGTGAAAGCATTTCGTGTTGCAGTTCTTGCAAACATTAGAACAAACGCGCCCGTTTTTGAGGGCATGAGCGAAGATCAATGGGATGACCTCGACTCCGAGTCAACTGTTGAGTCCCTGTGTAACGCCATTCGTGAAGGCGGTCACGAAGCGCAGTTTTTAGAAGCCGACGAATCCATCATCGACTCCATCCGCAATTACCAACCCGATATCTGTTTCAATATCGCTGAAAGTCATTTTGGAGATTCGCGAGAGGCTCAAATCCCAGCTATTTTAGAGAAACTTCAAATCCCCTACACCGGCTCCAAAGTGCTTTCACTTGCTTTAACCCTTGATAAACCCATGACCAAACGCATCCTCGCCTGGCATGGCTTGCCAACACCCGAATTTCAGGTTTTTGAACGCGTTGACGAAGCTCTTGATGAGGGTTCCAGATTCCCACTTTTTGTCAAACCCAGTCGCGAAGGCACAGGTATGGGCATTAGTGGCAAATCCGTGGTGCACGATGAACGCGAACTGCGCCAACAACTTGAAATCATCCTCAGCAAATACAAGCAACCAGCCCTGGTTGAACGCTTCATCAAAGGCCGCGAGGTAACCGTGGGCTTGGTAGGCAACCTGATTGGCCCCGTTGCCTGGCGTGTCCCGCGTGATGAAAACGCGCGCCGCGTTCAGGCTGGTTTAACCTTTTTGCCAGCCATGGAGGTCAATCTGGATCCCTCTATGACCGTCGAAGGCGTTTACGGCAACTATCTTAAGACTGCTCTGGCAGACCAATTGGAATACTTATGCCCCGCGCCACTTACCGAAGACCAAACCGACGAGCTCAACTGGCTTGCCGCCGCTGTCTTTCGTGTAACCGGATGTTTGGACGTCTCGCGCGTTGATTTTCGTCTGGATGTCGAGGACAATCTCAAGCCCTACATTCTCGAAATCAACCCCTTACCTGGTTTAATGCCCAAACTCTCTGATATCGTTATTGAAGCCGAAGCAGATGGCATTAGTCACACCGAATTGGTCAATATGATTCTCAACGCTGCGCTTAAACGCTATGGCATGATATCATAGGTGCAAAAGGACAAATGATGAATATTACTGGACGTTTCGCAACCCACGCAGATTTAGACAAGCTTGTTCAAGGGCGTTTGGATTTCAACAAAGCTCTTGGCACACCCGCGCCAGAATCACGGTTGGATGAAATCAGGCGCGACATCCACGCATTTTACCAAACGCGCTTAGGTCAGGACATCCATTGCTATTTAGTTGAAGTCGATGATGAAGTCGCCGCGATTGGCTTTTTGCAGGCGCATGTTGTCGCCTACCATCCTGGATGCCCCACGCAACGCTTCGCGCGTATCACCAACATGCTCTGTTACGAAAAGTACCGCATGCGTGGCTTCGCACGAAAGACGATGGAAGCCCTCATCGCCCTTGCCAAAGATATGGATTTTGACTACATCACCCTTGACGCATCCGTGATGGGCCGCCATCTCTATGAAAGTCTGGGTTTCGTTGACTATGTCCCCGTCGACCCGCCCATGCACCTCAGGCTGAGAAAAAAAGACTGCTAAATCATTCCCTGCCTAATAAGGTTTATTTGCGAGGCAATTGAAATGCAATTGCCTCGCATTCTTTAGGCAGTAGCAAATAATTCTCACCATTTAAAAAATCTTCAGGCCGCGAAACAGCTATTTACCCCTTTGTAAAAAATATATTGACAATAGAGTACTATGAATCTATGCCCCCTCCAGATTGCGTCAGCAATCGATGGGACTACTTGCATGCCTAATGCTTTTCTCGGCTGGGGGAATCCAAGGGGTTGGGTCATTTTTATACAAAACGAAATTCACAAAATTTCATCTAACAAATCTCCAGCTCTGGCAATCTTCTTGCACCTTATCAAACAGCGCGCTGGAAGCATCAAGACCCCAACGCGCTGAAGGAGTATCATGTCCGATTTTTCCTATTGTGGTATGGACTGCAAGGCTTGTCCCGTCCTTCAAGCCAACCAAAACAACGACTACGCGCATAAACAATGGCTCGCTGCCGAATATTCTTTTGAAGATATCAGCTTTTCAGCTGATCAGCTCATCTGTCACGGGTGCAAAAGCCAGTCCGCTCACTCGCATATCTGTTCCCAGTGTTCAATTCGCAGTTGCGCTATAAACAAGGTCAGCAAAACCTGTGCTGA
>JAAZIH010000151.1 GCA_012800995.1 Chloroflexota bacterium | reverse complement strand
GCATCAGGCGCGGGGAATTTCATAACCGTTTGCCCAACAACCGCTCGCATACCAATTTCTGCGGTTGCCTGAGCTACTTCATCCTCAAAGTAGTACATATCATTAAAAGTTGTCACACCTGAACGAATCAATTCAGCACAACCTAATTGTGTGCCTAAACGCACAAATTCCGGTGAAACGAATTCACGCTCTACTGGCATCATGTAGCCCATCAACCACACATCCAAGCGCAGGTCATTTGCCAAACCGCGCAATAGCGACATCGGAATATGGGTATGTGTGTTAATAAGCCCTGGCATAATCACTTTGCCTTCGCAGTCCACAGTTTCTTCAGCTTGCCAAGCAGAAAGGATATCTTCTTGATTCCCCAGTGCGATAATTTTTCCAGAATCAATAGCTATTGCGCCTATAGAGTATTGATTTAATGCCTCATTCATTGTCAGAATATGGGCGTTTTTTAGAATGAGTTGACAATTTTTCATTGCGCTCCTTTGTTAAATTTGTTTATTTAATTTGCGTCTTACTGAATCAAGACTGGCGTTGAACGCCCAACGCAGACCATCGCCGATAGGACCTGCATAGTTTCGTTGGTCGTGCCAAAAGGATTCTTTATCCAACAGTGCCTGATAGAGTGTCTGGGTTTGTCCATCACTACTCAAACGAACACCCAAGACTAAATCAGCTTGATTTAATTCAGCAAATTCAGTCATAAGTGACTTTAAGGTCTCATCTGAAATATAAGATTCCAAATGCTCAGTTCTGATAATATCATCATTTGCGTGTAGTTTTAGCTTGTTGCTAATCTCGCTTTTTGTGCCACTCTCAACAATAGCAAGACGGAGCTTCTGTTCTTTTAACATTCTCACAATGGCTGCTTCAAGCGTTGTCTCATTTTCGCCATAGATATAATCACCCAAGCGGCGGCGAATCTCTTCTACGACTGGGCGCATTAAAGCATCAGCTTCAGCAGATGATGAGGCTTTCGCTGTAACACGAATATCAGTTTGATTAGGATATGCCACCAAACCAACTGTGGGGTTGCTATATGTTTCCATTTCACCGATGATTTCATCAATGGCTGATTCACCTTTGGATATCGTATGAATGACCCAGGCTTTTATGATTTGCTCTTGCAAATCATATCGTTCTTTTAGATAGTCGATCACGAATGTTTCCATCAGGTATTCCATCTCGCGTGGAACACCAGGTAAGGCAATAATTGTTTTAATACCGAGTTCCACATAAAAAGCAGGTGCAGTACCAACTGGGTTAGGTATAGCAACACCATTAGCTGGTAAAAAAGCCTGTCGTTTATTATTTTCTGTTGGGACACGATTAAAGGTTTTATAACGCGCTAAGATGTCCTCCCAAAGTTCCTCGTGATATACCAGAGGCACGTTAAAAACATCCGCCACTGCCTGTCGGGTTGGGTCGTCAACTGTTGGACCCAATCCACCAGTGCAAATAACAACATCTGATCGCATTAACGCTGCTTGAAGCGAATGAGTAATACGAGATGGATTATCACCTATAGTTGTCAAGCGATAGATATCCACACCAATATCCCGCAAAGAGCGGGCAATGTACTTTGAATTCGTGTCCTGAATTTCTCCCAAAAGGAGTTCTGTACCAATTGTTACAAGCTCTGCTACCGTCATGTTATCTCCTAATGATTCCGATTATTCTACCCCAGAATAATGGAATTTGAAAATCTTTTTACTTACATCATCAGGGCAGTT
>JAAZIH010000150.1 GCA_012800995.1 Chloroflexota bacterium | reverse complement strand
GCGCTTTTGGCTGCGCAATGCGATGTGGTGTTTGTGAATGTTTCGGATACTAAGGATGTGCTGGAAGTTATCTTTGGCGAAAATGGTGTTGCTGAAGGTATTCGTCCTGGTACGATTTTGATTGATAATTCGACCATAGCGCCTGCAGGTAGTCGTGAAATTCATAAACGTTTAACATCATTTGGAGTTCGTTGTCTTGACGCGCCTGTAAGTGGGGGCGACATTGGTGCACAAAACGCGACACTAACCATTATGGTGGGGGGCGATGCTGAAGTCTTGGAAGAAGTAAAGCCCATTATGGAACTGCTTGGGTCTAAAATTACACATGTTGGTGGTCCAGGCGCAGGACAAATCGCGAAAGCTGCTAATCAGATCATGGTGGCAGCCCAGATGGTCGCGGAAGCGGAACTACTGATTTTTTCACAAAAAGCAGGTGCGGATCCCGAAAAGGTGATTGAAGCAATCAAAGCTGGAGCCGCTCAATGCTGGACTTTGGATGTCAAAGCAGAAAAACTATTGGCTGGTGATCGTGCGCCTGGTTTTAGATCGGCTCTGCAAGCGAAAGACTTGAATATCGTGCTGGAAACTGCCAGTGAGTATCATGTGAATATCCCAGCTACTGCCTTGTATGCGCAACTTTATAATGGCATGGTGGCGATAGGTGGAGGAGATTTGGATAACTCAGCTGTTATAAGCATGATTGAATCAATGAATGGCGAAAAATTAAAGACAAAAGGTTCTATATAGGACTTTAAAGTAATAGATGCACATTGCATTGGTGCGTGAAAAACTCTATAATGGATAAGATTTATCTATTGGAGGACAATATGGATTTTGATTTGATTAAACCCCTCTTGAAGGAAGACGCCAAGGGGAAAATTGTTATGCTGGTGTTGGACGGATTAGGCGGTTTACCGCTTACACCCGATGGAAAAACGGAACTGGAAACAGCGAAAACACCCAATATGGATAAGCTCGCAAGCCAGGCTGAACTTGGTTTGCATCATTCGGTACCTTTTGGCATCACACCCGGGAGCGGACAAGCGCATTTAGGCTTATTCGGTTATGACCCCGTGAAGTATGAAATTGGTCGTGGTGTTTTGTCAGCTTTGGGGATTGATTTTGACCTTGGACCAAATGATGTGGCTGCCCGTGGAAACTTCTGCACAGTTGATGAAAATGGCGTCATTACAGACCGTCGGGCGGGACGTATTCCAACTGAAGAAGGCTTACGTTTATGCAATTTGCTCAAGGAAAAGATAGACTTGCCTGGTGTCGAGCTCTTTTTGGAACCTGAAAAGGAATATCGCTTTGTATTCGTTCTGCGAGGGGAGGGTTTGGATGGGCACGTTAGCGATACTGACCCACAAGCGGTTGGCAAAAAAGCCCACAACCCCGAAGCTCAAAAACCCGAAGCTGAAAAAATGGCGGAATTAGTGCGTGAATTTGTTCGCCAGGGCAATGAAATCCTCAAAAATGAGCATCCAGCCAACAGCTTTGTATTGCGCGGTTTTGCAGGCATGCCCAAGTGGCCAACATTCAATGCAATTTGGGGTTTGGATTCTGTGGCAATTGCCATGTATCCGATGTATCGTGGTGTCGCGAAAGTGGTTGGCATGACTGTTTTGCCTCCAGCTGAGTCGATGAGTGAAGAAATTGATATGTTGGAAAAACACTGGAATGATCATAATTTCTTCTTTGTGCATATCAAAAAGACCGACAGTTACGGTGAAGATGGTAATTTTGATGGCAAGGTTGGCATTATTGAGGAAGTTGACGCCTTGATACCCAGAATTATGGCGCTTGACCCGGATGTTCTCATTATAACAGGCGACCATTCCACACCTGCCAGGCTCAAAGCGCATTCCTGGCATGCCATTCCGACCATGCTTTGGTCTAAAAACGCGCGCCCGGATGGTATTCACGAGTTTGGTGAACGAGCTTGTTTACGTGGCAGTTTGGGTACGCGCTTTGACGCGAACGAACTGATGCCACTGGCACTTTCGCACGCCTTGCGTCTTGAAAAATTCGGCGCGTAAAGTCGCTGAATTACTAAAATACATTCCAAAACGCTCTGAAAATTGCAGGGCGTTTCCATTTTAAGAATCGCTCTCATTCATGCTAAAATTCAATTGAGGACGTGAATCATGAACCCAAATGAAAAACAAGAAGCGCAATTATGGCAACATCTTCCTGATGGTCGCATTCTCTGTGAATTATGCTCGCACTTTTGTATGATTTCTGAAGGTAAAAAGGGACTATGCAAAGAGAGACAAAACATTGAGGGTGTTTTGTATAGTTTGAACTACGGACGCTTGATTGCCGCGCATGTAGATCCGATTGAAAAGAAGCCTTTGTATCATTTTTTACCAGGCAGCCAAAGTTTTTCTATTGCCTCGCCAGGTTGCAATTTGCGATGCGCCTGGTGCCAGAACTGGGGCATTTCCCAGGCGAACGAACGCAATGATCCAAGTAGGTTAAAGTACGTTTCTCCAGAAGAGGTTTTTAAGCATGTGTTGCGGTCAAAGGCAAAAAGTATTGCCTATACCTACACTGAACCGACGGTTTTCTTTGAGTACACCTTGCAGCTTTCCAAGATGGCGCGGGCAGAGGGGATAAAGAACGTTTATGTGAGCAACGGTTTTATGTCTGAGCAGATGTTGGATTTATATTTACCATGGCTGGACGCGGCGAACATCGACATTAAAGCTTTTGATGATGTGGTTTATCGAAAATATTCTGGCGCACGTTTGCAAGCTGTGTTGGATAATTGCAAACGTCTCAAAGATGCTGGCGTGTGGCTGGAGGTGACCACTTTGCTGGTCCCAGGTGTGAACGATGACGATAATCAAATTCAGGGTTTGGCAAATTTCATCGTTGAGCAACTTGGCGAAGAGACTCCCTGGCATTTGAGCAGATATTTTCCGCAAGCGCAGTTTTCGCAAATAGAGGCAACTCCGATCAAGACAGTGCACCATGCAATGGCTATCGGTAAAGCTGCTGGGTTGAAGTATATTTACGCGGGCAATATGTCTGGCGGAGCGGATACTTACTGTCCGTCCTGTGAAGCAGTGCTTGTTTTACGCGATCGTATATTCCTACAAGGAAACCACTTGGTTAATGGAAAGTGTCCCCATTGCGAAAGCAAAATCGCCGGCGTTTGGTAGTGCCGGCGACTCTTCAGTAAATCCGAAGGACTTTAGATTAGTTTAGCGAATTCACCATCCCATACCATGTCACTGAGGGTGAGCATGTAGGGCTGGAACCATGTATCAGCTTCAAAGAAAGGCACATGTTTGCGTAAAAGCTCATAGGCTTTGCTTGTACCATCGCCCATCATTGCGTTCGGCAAATCCTGCAGTCTGAAATCAACCGCCTGACAGGCACTCATCAGCTCAATCGCGATAATCATAGCCACATTTTGCAAGACCTGGCGACAGTGTACAGCAGCTAACGCGCCCATGGAGACATGGTCCTCAACATTACCGGAACTGGGGATGCTATCCAAACTGCTTGGATGAGCCAGGGATTTGTTTTCGGAAGCCAAGGCTGCAGCGGTATATTGCAGGAGCATGAAACCTGAGTTGACTCCACCTTTGGCAATCAGGAAATCCGGGTAGGTATTTGATTCTGGTTTGCTATCAACCAGTTTGGCAATGCGTCGCTCGGACATGTTGCCAAGGTCCGCGAAAGCGATGGCGAGATAATCCAACGCAAGTGCCAGGGGTTCACCGTGAAAATTGCCACCAGAAACGATAAATGGCTGATCATTTTCATCCCAGAAAAGCAGCGGATTGTCAGTTACGGAGTTGAGTTCGGTTTCGATAACACCGCGCACAAAAGACAGTGTATGGGCAACCGCTCCATGCACCTGTGGTACACAACG
>JAAZIH010000149.1 GCA_012800995.1 Chloroflexota bacterium | reverse complement strand
TAAAAGATGAACCGGGCAGAAAACAGGATTTGGCTTTCAGCCTTTTACCAGACTTGCTTATTGTTGATGGTGGAAAAGGACAGCTTTCGACTGCCTTGGAGGTTATTGAAAGCTTTGGATTGCGAGAGCATTTTTTCATTGCCGCGCTTGCAGAAAAGCAAGATGAACTGTTTGTACATAATCAATCAGATTCGATCCGACTTGAAGATGGCTCACAAGGTTTGTTCCTCTTACAACGCATTCGCGACGAAGCACATCGCTTCGCGATTACGGCTCACCGAAGTCGCCGTGGTAAAATAGGCTTAATGTCCCGCCTGGATGAAATTCCAGGTCTTGGACCAGCCCGTAGACGTGCCCTCATTGACCGCTTTGGGTCCATTGAAGGCATTAAAAATGCCAACGTAGAAGATATTGCCGGCATCAAAGGCATTTCGCTTTATTTAGCACAACAAATCAAGACACAACTGGAGTAACATGTCTCGAAACACTAACAGAGTTTATAAAATTGTTATCGCAATCCTATCCATCATCATTGTATTGGCAATGATTTTATCCATGTTTAGATTTTAGGAGGATAAAGATGAGCCGTTTTGAAGCTGCTGGTGACGCATTCCTTTCTGCTTCACGTTCTTTGCCACGACGCGAGTCTGCCGCTGACCGCGGTGAACCGATGCCTGATTATCTTACCCAGTACCCTGCAAATGCCAAACTCATATATTTGCCAAGTATGCAAGATTACTTACCCCCAAAAAATGACCTGAAAGCTGTCATTGTCGACCGGCGAACAAATCGCCGTTATGATACGAATGACCTCTTAACGGTCGAACAATTTAGCTGGCTTTTATGGGCAAGCCAAGGCATGGTCAAATACTCGGAAAAAACAGGTCTCACCCTTCGCAACGTTCCAAGTGCGGGTTCGCGTCATCCCTTTGAGACCTTCTTGCTCATTAATCGGGTAAAAACCCTGCAATCAGGGCTCTATCACTACGTGCCCCAGGAACACGCTGTCTATTTGCTTGATGACCGTCCTGAAATTTTCCAAGCAATTAATGCCAGCACTTTTAATCAAAAGCATGTGATAAATGCCTCTGTCAATTTTATTTGGGTTGCGGAAGTCTATCGTACCAGTTGGCGATATATCGAACGCGCTTACCGTTATCTGTTCCTGGATGCAGGTCATGTTTGCCAGAATCTCTATTTGGCTGCTGAATCAGAAGGTAATGCAGTTTGCGCGATTGGGGCTTTTAATGACGACGCGGCCAACCAGGCATTAAGCTTGGATGGCCACGAAAAATTTGTTATCTATATGGCAAGTGTCGGTAAACCCACACAAAGCTAAAATTACAAAGCAAGAGATAACTTCAAACTATCCCAATCGCGCGCGTTCCTCAGCGATAATGCTTGAATCCAACTTTTTAATCAGCGGTGTTGGCTTATTAAAGCTACGACCACCTTCCATCTCTTTGGCTTGCCATAAGTCCATGCCAGGCTTGCTCAGACTATCTTCCTGTAATTCATAACCAAGCGTCAGGTGCTGACCAATTCCGTCACGAATAGTTTCCTGTTTTCCAAGTCCAAAGAGACGTCCAGGCTTGTCGAGTATCTTATGTAATGCCTCAGATGTGTGTGGCAGAAATGGAGCGAACAGAATATTGAGCCACTCAATAGCCTGTATTGCAGTAAAGACAGATTTTTCTGCTTGAGCACGGTCCGTCTTTATTTCAAACCATGGCGCATGAACGTCAAGATACTTGTTTACTTCAGTAGCCAAATCCATGATGTAACTTATCGCATTGCGAAGTTCCACCTTTTCGATTTTGTCGGCGACGACATTGAATCCATCAGAGATCTTTTGCAGTAGTTCTTTATCAGATTCACGCAAAGTTGCAGGTGCAGGAATAACGCCGTCCCAGTTCTTATAAGTAAAACTCAAAACGCGATTAGCAAGGTTTCCCCACGTAGCCAATAACTCGCTGTTGTTGCGGTTAAAGAAATCTTCCCAATCCCAATCCGTATCGCGGGATTCAGGCATGGTAACGGTAAGATAGTAGCGAATGGCATCCGCGTCATAACGGTCAAGAACATCCAATCCCCAAACCGCCCAATTAGCTGAACCGCTGATCTTACGTCCTTCAAGATTCATAAACTCGTTGGCAGGCACATTGTAAGGCAAATTAAGTGCTTGTGGCATTTCAGCACCCATGTGCGTATCAAATCCAGTATCCATTCCTAACAATTCAGCTGGCCAGGTTACAGCATGGAAAGTAATATTATCCTTGCCAATAAAGTAGAAATCTTTCGCCTCAGGATTTGTCCACCAGTCGCGCCAGGCATCCGGTTTATTATGCAGGTTTGACCATTCAATCGTCGCGGAAAGGTATCCCATCACGGCTTCAAACCAAACATATAGCACCTTATTTTCCCAACCCTCAAGAGGTACAGGAATACCCCATTGCAAATCTCGGGTAATTGATGTGGGTTTCAAGCCAACCGATTGAATATTCCCTAAACTCTGGCGCATAACGTTCGGTCGCCAATAATCTTCCCTGTCAAGCAGAAAATCTCGGATTTTTGGCTCAAGTGAACGCAAATCAAGATAATAATGTTCAGTTTCTTTGAGCACAGGCGTTGAGCCATCAATAACTGAACTTGGTGCGATAAGTTTTTCTGGGTCTAATATCTGTCCACATTGTTCGCATTGATCAGACCGTTGTCTCTCAGCGCCACAAAGATAACACGTACCCACCACATAACGGTCAGGCAAAAACCTTTCTTGCTTTTCACTAAACCATTGCTTTGAAATTTCTGTATGTAAATAACCATTTTCAAGAAGCGTTACAAAAACCTTTTGTGCAATTTCAAAATGATTTTCGGTATGTGTTGAGGTAAACAAGTCATAGCTGATACCCAAACGTTCAAACAATTCGATGAATCGCGGTTGATAGCTTTCATAAACCTGTATAGGGGTTTTACCGAGTTGGTCAGCCTTAATGGTAATAGGTGTGCCATGAGCATCAGCACCCGAAACCATCAGTACGTTTCGCCCTCTCAAGCGATGATATCGAGCAACAATATCTCCAGGTAAATGGGAACCCGTGATATTCCCCACATGAATATCGGCATTTGCGTAAGGCCATGCAATCGCAATCAAAATGTTATCTTTCATATTAACTCCAAAAATATAAGTCTGGCAATTCTATCACTTAAAACAGCGGTGGTTATCCTTTTATTCATAAATGACCCTACTGTCCGTGTGTTCACATTCACCCTCATTTAAATCTTGTCCACATTCAATACAAATCCCTTTACAATCCTTTTTACAGACACTATTCATGGGCAATTCAATGAGCAAATATTCCCTGAATAAACTGCCCAGGTCGATATAGCCATCTTCTGGGATAGTTTCATCGTCTGTTTCTTCCTGAAAACGTTCCAGAAAAGTATACAGTTCTTCAAATTCGCTCTTCACAGGCGCAAAGAATGGAATGAGACATCGTGCACATTGCGCTTCCATATTAGCTGTTAAATGAGCTTGTAAAAGTAATCCCTCACGCGTTCGTGAGAGTCTGTATTGAATATTAAAATTCCGTAAATTGAGATCCGGCTTGATAAATATTTCATCAAAGAATTGTTCAAATTCCTTTGTGTATCCGATCGGCCTGTTATAAAAATAGCCGACATTTGTACGTAGTGAATAGATTTTCTTTTCCATAGCGAGTACAATCATATATGGTTTTCATGATTATAACACGCCATATTTTCATTTTAGTTATGAAAGGCATCTGTAACACGTCCTATGAAAAAACTTCTCATCGCCAGTAATAATGCGCATAAATTTGAGGAATTATCAGCAATTCTTTCCCATTTAGACCTCAAATTATTTAAACCTCGTGACTTAGGTGTTGACCTGGAAGTAGCAGAAACAGGCAATAGCTACTACGAGAATGCCCTCATTAAGGCTCAGGCTTTTCATGAAGCGAGCGGTTTACCGGTTTTAGCTGATGATTCCGGCTTAGAGGTCATGGCTCTTGATGGCTTACCAGGTATTCATTCACATCGTTTCGTGCCCTTCGGAAACGCCACCGATCGCGACCGCTGTTTTTATCTATTAGGTCGTCTGGCTGGCAAACCCGAACCCTGGCTTGCAGCTTTCCACTCCACAGCATTGCTGTATATCAATGCAAATGAAATTTACAGTTCAGAGGGCATTTGTCCCGGGAAGATTATTACTGATTATCGTGGGGAAAATGGTTTCGGCTTTGACCCTGTTTTTTATATTCCAGAACAAAAGCAAACCATGGCGGAGCTCTCGAGCGAACTGAAGAATCAAATAAGCCATCGTGCGCGGGCTATCCAGGGTTTTAACGCATTGAGAAATTGGGCAAAGCCATAACTTTTGCTGATGAATGAAATGGCTGAAAGAAAATGAATTTGCATATTTAAGGTAAAATTTCTTTATGGCTTTATTTCGAAAGGTCTTCGGGCTACTTTTAGCATTAGTACTAATAGCATTAATCACTGCATGCAATTTTAGTTCTAACGCCCAACCTACTTTAGGTGCACCCCAAGTAAGCATGGAGACGCCTAATCCAAATGGTGAGCCAACCGCTTTACCAACTTACACCCCCACAAAAGCGCCTTTAGGTCATGAAAACAATCCCATTGTCATTGGCATTATTAATAAAGCTCCCAGTTCTGAACAAATAGACGCTTTCTCGCAATTGAGCAGTCAATTATCTGGAGCTTTACAGTTATCTGTTGAATCCAAAGTTTTCAACGATTATCTTTCGCTTGAGCTTGCTTTTCAAAAAGAAGAACTTCATTTTGCCTGGCTTCAAAGCGCTGAATACCTTCTTGCTACTCAAAAAGATTTGGTCAGCTCTATCATCGGTGTGAACAATCTTGGGGTTAGTGCTTACGGTATTCAATTCCTCGCCCACCGCGACACGAATCTTACCGAATACTTTGATGTCGGAAGCAACACGGCTACAAGCAGCCCTGAAACCGCATTGCAACAATTCGCGGGAATGCGCCCATGCCTTACCAGCGATAAATCTCTTGCCGGCTATTGGGTTCCGCTTGCCTATCTCGCCAAAAACAACATCGAGTGGCAACTACCTGTTCAAACACAAACTTACAGTGCCAACCTTCGCGCCCTTTACATTCAAGGGATTTGTGGATTTTCCTCAACCTACGCTATCAGTGCAGATCCAAGAACTTCCTCAGCCATCATCATGGACTTACCAGATGCCATTGAGAAACTACCAATCATTTGGATTTCACCTCCCATTATCCCAAATCGCGCTTTTGCCGCTTCAAATAGGGTTGACCTAAGTCTCCAAACCAAGGTTTCAGATTTTCTATTGGACTTCTCGCGGAATGATACTGGAAAGCTTATTCTCAGTAGCGCACTTGAATATGAGGTCTCAGCTTTGCTTGCTCAAAATGACACCGCTTTTGAAACTTTGCGTGAACTTTTGAGTCACACGGATGTTAAACTTTTAGATCTTGTTCAATAAGATGTTACGCTTCCTCAAACTTTTTCTCATCATTTTTTTGATACTATTTTTCCTCATCGGTGGCTTACGGGTTGCTTTGTTAATTGGCACCGAGAAATATATTAAAACTTACGACTCTGTTGATAACATACCAGTTGTCATGGTACCTGGAGCTGGCTTGTTACGTGATGGCACACCTTCATCACCATTGCGCGATCGCCTTGATGCTGCAGCAAAACTTTACAAAGAAGGTAAAGTTCAAAAAATCCTTCTTACCGGTGACAATCGTTTTGAAAACTATAACGAACCCGGCGCGATGCAAAGATACCTCATTGAGAAAGGCATCCCAGAATCAGATTTGGTCTTAGATTACGCCGGTAGACGAACCTATGACTCTTGCTACCGCGCAAAAGAAATATTTGGGCTGCATGAAATCATTGTCGTCACCCAAGCTTATCACCTGCCCAGGATGACTTTTTTATGCGCCGAATTGGGATTAAAAACTGAAGGACTGCCCGTAGAGCAGTCCCAATATATTAGACAACGATTTTTATTTTGGAACTTTCGCGAAGTTTTCGCGACCCTGGCAGCTTATTGGGACATTTATATCGCCAAGCCACTTCCTGTATTGGGTAATCCTGAACCCATTTTCAAGTAGACTTCAACAAGCTAAAACAGTTTGGCTTGTGGCGAATCGTCCTCGTCAATCTCTTTATTATCCCTTGGACTGCTTATGGGACGGTCATCGTATCCTTCCCAATAGCGGGTGTAATCGTGAATACTCGTGAAATCTATAAGCTCATCACCAGCTTTAAGAGTGAACATTACCTGACCGTTCGCGGCACGTTTTCTGGATACCGCATTTGTAATCGTGAAAACTTTACTGGCTGATTTTCTAAAATGGCAAACGCCTTTATCTGTCAGTTTACCCACTAACTGCGCAACGATTTCATCATCTTTAGCCAACTTCCAGGCAATGACACCTTGTCCATATCGACCCTGAATTGGAAACTCCTCAGCAAGCACACGTTTGGCTAAGCCGAGTTTTGTCACAAAGCCAATTTCATCTTTTTCCTCGATAACACTCGCGCCAACTACATAATCGTTTTCTTTTAGTTTGATACCGTTCACACCAGCAGCAATCAAACCCATCGGTCTCACGTCTTCTTCATTAAATCTAATGGACATTCCAGTAGCGGTTGTAATCAAAATATCTTGTCCGCCTTTTGTCAGGAAAACAGTCAGCAATGCATCATCATCATTTGTACGCGCGAGCACAAAACTGCTTGCTGAAGCACCAGGCAATTCGCTCACCAGCGAACGTTTAATCATGCCTTTGCGCGATACGCTAACAAGATATCTTTCTGGCAATTCTTCACGTTCCATCGGTACGGTGAAAACCGCTTGAATAAAATCATCCTCATCCAATGGCGAAATTTGAGAAGCTTTTTTACCTTCCTCAAATTGGATTTGGGAGGGAATTGAAAGGGAAGATATAGCTGCGGCTTTTCCCGATGTTGTTACAAGATAAACATTTTGATGCGAATTCGTCCGTAAT
>JAAZIH010000148.1 GCA_012800995.1 Chloroflexota bacterium | reverse complement strand
TTTCAGCCGTTCTGATGACCAATCGCTCTTGTGCTGAAGAGTCCGGCATATCTAACAAAGCTTCATCCATCAAAAGTGATTCCTTTTGTGATCCTGGATTTGGCATTTCTGGTGCCACAGCAGCAGACCCATATGCCGAATTAAAATCGCGTTTATACTCGTCTATTTGCGCGGGAGCTTTTGCGCATGCTCCTAAAAGTAGCAGGGCAATTAAACTAACGATCAACATTTTCTTTTTCATCTTCTTCTCCTTTTTAAGCTTCTATGGCTTCAAGCATTAAACGAAATATAGCAAAATAAGTTCCCGTTACCTGCCCAAACTTAAACGCCTGGCTTGCAACATTGGGATGCCACGCTGCTCAATACGTTCTGCGACAGAAGACACATCATATGCTACCCTTTTAAACAAAAAACTATTCTCTTCAAGATCCCAAATCACATAAGCGGCTCTGGGGTCACGGTCACGAGGCTGTCCCACAGCACCCGGGTTTAAAATAAAACGTTCACATGGTATCCATCGATCACCAGAATTTGGTTTCAACAGTCGGACTTTAAAATCTGCCGATTCAGTAAATATTGCTGGTGTGTGCGTATGGCCCACCAGGCAACCCTGACCATCAAAATACTCAAACGCCGCCCAGGCAATACGTCCCTGATCAATATACTCCCAAATTGGATCACGCGGACTACCATGTGCTAATGTGAGCTCATTCAAAATTAGTATATCAGGTAGACCTCGTAAAAAGTTTATTGAATCCTGACTTAATAAATCCTTTTGCTGAAGCAAAGCTTTTCGTGCTTCAGGATTGAAGTATCCGGTTGAAATGACGTTCAATACAGCTGCATCATGGTTCCCCATAATGCATGTCAGATCAGGCAAGCTGCGAAGCAATTGCACACATTCCTCCGGGTCAGGACCATAGCCAACCACATCACCAAGACAAATCACGCGTTCAAAATCACCCGCATGAGCCAAAACCGCCTCGAAGGCGGTCAGGTTTGAATGAATGTCAGAGATGATTAGAACGCGCATAAGCGTTTACGGCAATTGAACCCTAAATTGCACAAACCACTCACCATCTTCAACTTCCACAGGGGATGTTGTGCCAGTTATAGCAATCCATGTGTTGCCAGGTTTGAGCGGGAAGAGATTACCGTCTTCATCGAAAAACTGCATAGGCGCGTTACGATCGGTGGTCTTCCAAATACCTTCATATGCTTTGCCATCCCGAAACAGAATCGCGCGACGACCTTGTGGATTGTCCCATATCTTGATGTCGATTAACTGGGTCTCGATCTCATTGTTTGGCGTAAAAAGCACAATCACATTTGAAAAGGCCAATTGTTCGCCTGTGTTCTTGTCGATTAATGGAATCATTTCATAGCTTGCCGCGTCTTCGATCCAACGCATGTATTTTCCACTTTCTTCGTCATATACCCAATCACCACTGTTAATCTTACTGAAGTGAAAGGTCAGCTTTTCGCCATCCTCGCCTCCTTCGGGTATTTTCTCATCAAAGAGCATGCCCTCAAGCTCGGGTTTCTCACCCGGGTCAATACCTCGTTTTTGTAAGTCCTCGGTCACCACCTTGGTATCAACATGCAAGCGGGTAACATCAGCCCCATTGGAATACATTCCGGGGGTAGTGCCTTCCATAACGTACTTATTGTCCATAATATCATTGACCTTAGGCAAGACCTTTACCGGATCACCACCCGAAAAAACCAATATAGCATGATAAAGTGTGGCGAGTTCAGGGTCCACGATACGCACAGAGCGAATTGGCCAAACATAATCACAATCCTGACCATAATAAATGGGCACAAAACGGTTGGCACCGGCACCAATCCAGGTCTCAAAAACGATATCCGCAGCGGAGAGTCCCCCATGAGGCCTGCCATAAGCAGGAAAATTAGGCACTTTGACCATGAGTGGCAAACGATTCATAATTTCAGGGTTATCCACTTTCAAACCGGTTAATGGGTTCACGTCATCCGGAAAATCAGACGGACCAACCCGATAGCTGACTTCAGTTGGTGTCATCGTCGCTGTCGGGGTATCAGGGATTTTTGTCACAGTCGGTGTAGAACTGGGTTCTGGCGATGGCGTTTTGGTGGCTGGTATTTCTTTTTTTCCCCATTCCTGGGTTTGCAACTCACTAACCAGTCCTGCCACCTCTGTTTTTTGTGACTCTTCATCTACCAATGCGACCTGTTTCTGACATCCTGCCAACAACAGCATGAGTGAAATAAGAGCAATGAAAAAGGTCCGTCTTATTGTCATCAATTTACTCCTTAAACATATTCTCCTTTATTTTACTCCTTATTCCATTGCCTTGATTTGCCATAAGCTCAACAGTACATATTCAGTTATCTCTCAAGCCTGAATCTCTGCAATAATCTCAGCTACAAGGTCGAAACGATTGAACTGCGGCATGATGTAAATACCCTGGGCAAAACCTCTAATCTCGCCCACTAATTCTTCAGCAATTTTCACGCCAACTTTCGCGCCGTTGTCACCAGCCTGGCGCAATCTATCATGAATTTTGTCTGGGATGCTAATCCCAGGTACTTCGTTGTGCAGGAATTTGGCATGGCGGTCCGAAGCCAATGGCAATAAACCAGCCAAAATCGGCGTTTCAAACTTGCCATATTCTTTTTCATATCTTTCAAGAAAACGTCGGGCTGAATCAGGACAAAAAACAGGTTGGCTTAGGAAGAAATCCGCTCCAGCAACTATTTTCTTACGCACTAATTTGATTTCCCGCTCTACATTCGATGGAGTCAAATCAAGCGCTGCGCCGACAAAGAAACTGGTCGGCGTGCCGATTTTTGTGCCACTGTGATCTACACCTGCGTTCAATCCACTTTTGATAAGCTTAATCAAGCCGGTTGGAACCAGATCGTAATCATCCATCGCGTCTGGATAATCACCAATCGCGGTCGGATCACCCATCACAACAAACACATTACGGATGCCAAGCGCATGGGCTGCCAAAAGATCCCCTTGCACACGCAAAAGGTTTCGCCCGCGTGTTGGAAAGTGCAAAGTCGCGTCCACACCCAACTCTTTTTGGATCATCTGGCATACTCCCCAGGGACTCATGCGCATGCGCGCCATCGGGCTATCAGCAACATCAATACAATCCGCGCCGGCATCTGCCAAAAGACTGGCTCCAGCCATAAGTTTGTGTGTGGAAAACCCTCGGGGCGGATCCATTTCAACCGCGCTTACAAATTTGCCTTCCGAAAGCTTCTTTTGTATGCGTGTTTGTTCAGGCGGTTCAGTATACATTTCCATCGGCACATAACTTTCAAGCTGCACATCATGCAATACGGTTTCCAGATCGTTTTCATCAATTGCCTCACGGAAAGCACGGATATGATCGGGTGTCGTGCCACAGCATCCGCCAATCACACGCGCGCCAGCCTGCCAAAAAGCTAAACCAAAGTCAGTAAAGTAACTGGCAACCGCGGGATACATGATGCGCCCACCTACTTGTTCTGGAAAACCCGCGTTAGGCATAACCGATATTCTGGCATCAGGTTGAGCATGGCGCATAATCTTTAAAATATTAAGCAACTGTACCGGTCCACCCGAACAATTGACCCCTATCACCTCACAACCCAAATCGGTGAGAAAATTTGCGACATCCACCGGCGTATCACCTAAGGTTGTGCGTTTATCACGCGAAAAGGTCATGCTTGCCAAAATAGGCATGTTCGGGTCAAGCTCGCGAGCTGCCGCGACTGCCTCAGCCACAATTTTAAGATCCACCATAGTTTCCAACAATAAAAGATCCACCCCTTCAAGCAAAAGCGCTTCTATTTGTTCACGGTAAATCGCACGCGCTTCCTCTGCTTGCAAACGCCCAAAAGGCGCTAATGGCACGCCCAAAGGACCAACATCACCCGCGATTAAGACATCCTTGAATGAGGCATCAACAACCCGTCGTGCCAATTCAACGCCTGCGCGGTTAATCTTTGCCACTTGCTTGTCAAGTCCATGTTTGACCAACTTTACCCTGTTAGCGCCAAAGGTGTTGGTTTTTATCATTTCCGCGCCAGCATGGATATATTCGCTAAGTATTTCTGCCACAAGCGCGGGTTGTTCTACGTTCAGATTATCAAAACAAGTCTCAAAGCTAATGCCTCGGTCGTGGAAAACAGTCCCAATTGCGCCATCAGCTACAAGTGGTTTGGGGTTGGTATCCAGTCTGTGAATAAATTTTGTTGTCATTTTTTCTCCTAAATGGCTGTTAATCCGTGTATCGTACAGCCTGATGATGTACAAAGATCGCCGCGGTGGATTGTTCAGGTATCATCTGACCAGCTGAGGTCAGTCTCATACCTAATCTTTCCTCCGCGGGAAGTAGTCTAAAAAGTTTAAAATGTTCACGCACGTCAGGAGCAGCAGGATAGCCCCAGGAAAAACGTTTGCCTCTGGTCGCTGGCAGTCCTAACTCTTCGCGCATCAAGATACTGCAATACTCAGCAACCGCTTCAGCCATACGCACTGCCAAACCATGCACATAATAGCCTTCTGAATAAGCAGATTGGTTTTCAAGCTGACCATATTTTTCAGTAGCTCCCCGACCTACTGTTACCACTTGCAAACCAACAACATCCTTTCGTGTTTGTCCAATCTCCAGGAAGTAATCCGCCAAACTGATACCGCTCTTTCCTTTTGAACGTTCAAATTGCAGAACCCCAATCGGCTCCCCATTCAAATGCTCGCTCAAATAAATGTACAGGTTTTCTTCAAGCGCCTGACAGGGCCAAAAGCCCAAAAGTGCTTGAGGCTCAAGCCATTTTTCGCGCTCTACCTCTAATAACATCCGTTCAAGCCGCAGGTCAAATTCCTGCTTCAAGCTTTGCCAGGCTTCCCCACGCACACCTTTAGCTCCCCATGAAACCCGATAAAGAGCGTTTTTATCCAAATAAGGCAAAACGGTTGCGATTGAAAGGCTAAGATGCCTCACTCTCCAGCTTTTAGGCTTGGGGATGAAATCCGCTGCTGGGAGCAAGTCTCTTGCCCTTTGCGAGTCAGCCTTTTTCGCCTTTTTATCTGACTGCAGACTCTGACTAACTTTTTTATGTAAATCAGCGTAAAGCTGTTCTTTTCGGGATGGCTCAACAAGAGCATCCATTACCGCCAATCCATCAAAGGCATCCTTCGAATAAAAGACACCCCCACTGTACAAGTTGCCATCACGCGTCTCTAAGATTCGCAGCCCGTATTCCTCGTTTATTGCCGCTCCGCCGATAATAACCGGAATATCCAAACCTCGCGCGTTAAGAGCTTCGACAGCTAATTTCATCTGCTTGCTGGTCGCCACCAAAAGCGCGCTCAAGCCGATAGCATCAGCATCTTCTTCTATAGCGCGTTGGATGATGGTGTCAATGGGAACTTGTTTGCCAAGGTCAATGACTTCATAACCGTTGTTTTCAAGTATGGTTTTGACCAGGTTTTTACCAATATCATGAATGTCACCGAAAACCGTTGCCAGCACGATTTTCCCTTTAGCTAAGGACTCTTTCTTGTCCAGATAACGTTCAAGAACGGATACCGCCTGTTTCATGACTTCCGCGGATTGCAAAACAAAGGGCAGAATTAAGTCACCTTTTCCAAAGGCATCACCCACTTCCTGCATCGCGGGCAGGAGAACCCGATTAAGAATTCTAAGCGCCTCATTCGCGGCATCTCTTTTGTCTTTACCGTCCAATATCTCACTGATATCGTCTTCCACACCAACTTTACTGCGCGATAAAACTCTCATTTTCAATCTTTGTTCAGGAGACAAACCCTGCAGGGGATCCGTATGCTTATCTTGTTCAGCCGATGAAAGTTTGTTTTTCTCAAACCAATCCACATAGTCATCCAAAGCGTTAGGCGCGCTGTAATGTATTAAAGCACTCGCTAAAGCACGAGCCTCTTCAGGGATATCTGTATACGCTGTTATTTGCGCTGGATTGATTATTGCCGCATCAAGCCCCGCCTGGATAGCCTTATAAAGAAAAACGCTGTTTAATACCTTGCGCGCTTGCGGCCCTAAGCCAAAAGAGACGTTGCTCACGCCCAAAATTTGTCCCGCTTCTGGAATTTCTTTCTTAATCAAAGCAATCGCTTTAAGGCTTTCATCCGCCGCTTTGTTATAGCTTGAATCACCACTCGCTAATGTGAAAGTGAGCGTGTCAAAAAACAAATCGTGGGCTTTCAAGCCAAATTCTTCGGCAAGTGGCAAAAAGCGTTTCGCGATAGCTAATTTTCGCTCCGCGGTCAATGCCATCCCTTGTTCGTCAATCGTCAAACAGACCACCATCGCGCTGTATTTTTTCGCTAAGGCAAACACTTCTCGAACCTTGGCTTCCCCTTCTTCGAAGTGCACCGAGTTAATCAGGCAGCGTCCTGGGTTTACCTGAAGTCCAGCTTCAATGGCATGTACGTCAACGCTGTCAATCACCAGAGGAACTGGTACCTCTAATGAGAGCTGCTTCGAGAGCGTAGCCATCGTTTGCGCTTCGTTTCCGCCTTCCGCAAGAGCGACGTTGAGATCAAGCGCGTGCGCGCCAAAATCAACCTGTTCCCGTGCGATTTGGAGAATACCATCCAGATCCTTTGCCAGAAGCAAGCGTTTAAATGCTTTTGATCCAGCCGCGTTCAGGCGTTCGCCAATAATCAACGGTTTGGGCTCTTGATGGACTGGCGTGGCAGTGATAATTGAAGCGAGACTGGGAATGAGCTTTGGCTTGCGTTCAAAAACCTTTATCTTGGCTAAGCCTTCAACCAAGGCTCGGATATGCTCGGGTCTGGTGCCACAACACCC
>JAAZIH010000024.1 GCA_012800995.1 Chloroflexota bacterium | reverse complement strand
CCAAAGAAACCTTCTCAGCACCTTGGGGATAGACCATTCTTCCCCATAGCTCCCATTGTAAATTCTTCCAGAAAGAAAATCCCCGTTTTGTTCCAAAGCCTCGAACCCTCTCATCCGAGATTCAGCAATCGTTCCTTCATTCGACACTTCCAATCCTATTTCTCCCCAGTAATAAGTATTGACGTTTTTGGTATGGAAGTACATTTCTGAAGCGGCACAAGGGACTGTTCCATAAAATGTTTTTCGGGATGACAAAACCGTTTTATGCTTATCCGGAAAAGTGTTATAAAGTCTTAAAAAATCTTCTGCGGATCTGAGAACAAGCCCTTTTAATCGCGTATATTGTTCTACAGATAAATCAAGACGCTCCGTATCAAACAAAACATCTGAATCCGCATCATGAATATCTAAACCAGACACTTTTTCCTGATTAATTTCAATATCCATTAAAGATGGCGCGGGTTCTTCTATCCAGGCAAAATAGGAGCTTATTTCACTTGGCATCTTTTCCAAAGCTTCTTCCTTTGAAGCACCACGCGTAAAAGCACCAATAACATTACTTGAGAAAAGCAGACTATCGTTTTGATTATGTTCCCAAACACAATGGATTTTCATTTTATTTTCCATGCTAATATTCTGAGACCTAAATAAAGCACAAATACTTTATCAACCAGATACATGATGAACTGTAGTTTCATTATATTGTAATTAAGAACATTTTAGGGACATCAAAACTATTACAAACATTAGCACCTTATTATCAAACAGAGAACGTCCGAAAAAACAACGCCCACGAATATCGTGAGCGTTGTTCATTATACTTATAAGCGAAATGTCTAATTCCAATGCGGTGGTGCGGGGACGGGTTCTTTCACGCGTCCTTTCAGCACATATCCAAGCGCCAAACCGAACACAAATCCGCCAATATGCGCCCAATATGCCACACCGCCTTGCGCGGTGGACGCCAAAGAGCCAAGCCCGCTGAAAATTTGCGTTACAAACCATAATCCCAAAACAAGAATGGCAGGCAGCGGACGCAAGCGCATAAAGAAACCAAAGGGTATAAAGGTGTAAACCCTGGAATTTGGGTAAAAGACAAGATAAGCGCCTAAAACGCCAGCAATCGCGCCAGAAGCACCCAAAGAAGGCACAACGGAGTTGGCATTAAAGACGACATGCAGAATACTGGCAAAGACACCCGAGCCCAAATAGAAGAGCAAGTAACCCAGATGCCCCAAGCGGTCTTCAATGTTATCGCCAAATATCCAGAGATAGAGCATATTGCTAATGAGGTGCAACCAGCCAGCGTGCAAAAACATCGCCGTGAAGAAGTTCTTTATAACACTAAGAGAAAAATTTTGCGTGACCTCAGCTGGGATTAATGCATTTTGCATAACAATTGAATCGATTTTGTGCGGATTAAACACCATGGTCATAAAGACGATGATGTTGATTGCAATGAGCGCGTAATTGACGTAAGGAATACGTTGGGTTTTAATTTCATCGCGAACAGGAATCAT
>JAAZIH010000147.1 GCA_012800995.1 Chloroflexota bacterium | reverse complement strand
ATATGCTAAATGCCAGCGGCTTTCTTGAGTGCCTCAACGCGGTCGGTGCGTTCCCAGGTGAAGTCCACATCATCGCGTCCAAAGTGGCCATAGTTGGATGTCTGGCGATAGATGGGTTTGAGCAAATCCAGGTCGCGAATCAAAGCGCGTGGACGCAAGTCGAAAACCTGTTGCACGATTTCAGCCAACTTGTCATCAGCAATTGCACCGGTGCCAAAGGTATCCACATTAACGCTCAATGGCTCGGGGATGCCAATTGCGTAGGCAAATTGCAGTTCGCAACGAGTTGCCAGTCCGGCTGCCACGATGTTCTTGGCAACCCAACGTGCCGCGTATGCCGCAGTGCGGTCAACCTTTGTTGGATCCTTGCCGCTGAACGCACCACCGCCATGACGTCCCATGCCACCGTAAGAGTCACAAATGATCTTGCGACCGGTCAAACCGGCATCACCCATTGGTCCACCCACCACAAAACGACCGGTGGGGTTGGTGTAGATGATGGTGTCTTCATCGATCAGCTCAGCAGGAATAACGGGCTTAATCACATGCTCGATGATACCTTCGCGAATGGTTTCGTTTGAAAGATGAACACCTTCAAACTTATCAGCATGTTGGGTGCTTACCAAAACGGTATGCACGCGCTTGGGTTTGCCATAAGCATATTCGATGGTAACCTGGCTCTTGCCGTCTGGGTACATCCAGGGCAAAATGCCGGCTTTGCGCACTTCTGCCATGCGGCGGGTAAGTTTGTGGGCATAATAAATGGGCATGGGCATCAATGTTGGTGTTTCGTCACAGGCATAGCCGAACATCATTCCCTGGTCGCCAGCGCCACCCGCGTTGATGTATTCTTCGGTATATTCCACTTCCTGGGTACGACCTTTGCGGTCAACGCCCTGTGAAATATCAGGCGACTGTCCCGCCAAAGCGGTAAGCACGCCACAGACCTCGGCATCAAAACCCTTCTTGCCACGGTCATAACCAATATCTTTAACCACCTTACGCACTAAGCTGTCGATATCCACAAAACCATTTGTGGTCACCTCGCCGAAAACCATCACATAACCGGTTTTGGCAGCGGTTTCACAAGCCACCCGGCTAAAGGGATCCTGGCGCAGCAATTCATCCAAAACCGCGTCACTAACTTGGTCACAAAGTTTGTCGGGGTGCCCTTCTGTAACCGATTCCGAAGTAAACAAATACTTGGGTAAATTGGCAAAATTTGACATCAATAAACCTCCTCAGGTTAGTAATAAAAAGCCCCGCGACTGAGGGGCAAGTTGTTTGAGATTTCTCACCTCTCATCTTCCAGTTTTCCTGTCGGATTTGGCACCATGCGTGTCATGCTGGTTGCCGAAGCTTCATCGGGCCGATCCCTCCACTTCTCTGGATAAGAGCGCTAAAGGCTATGTAATTGTTTCAATTATACGCCATGACTGTTTCGCGTCAAGTCGAAGTACGCTACACCAGCAATTCTCAGTATGGAAATAATATATGGTTTGTGGTTGGGAGACCACGGTCGAACATTCGAAAAAACAGTGTTCAGGCATAGTCTCCTGACCATGCACATCGCAAAATGAGAATTGCTGACACTACACAATTCCCATTATTTAAAAGTATCTTAGATTAATCTGAAAGCTTTTTCCATGCGTCGTTTTCCGTATTGAGAGCCTGAACGGATTAATAAGCAAGTTACTTTGGCTCAGGCTTTTATGTAAAAGCTGTATTAAAACTTGTACCAAAGTTATACAAAATTTTGGGGAGCATCAAACAGAGATGATAAAACAGGCTTACAGGGCAATAACAGAAAGGTAAGCAGTTAACTATATTGGTAGCAAAGCATTGTCCCTGTTTGTTGACTTTAGAAGGAAAAAAGATGATCAAAATAAGCGATTTAAACAAAAGAAACCTGCTCATTGGATTTGTAGTCTTTGGCATTCTTTATTTCATCCTGGATAAACTCAACTTGTCCTATTCAGAAATGGCAAGCCAATTTGGCATTTGGCTGGTTCTGCTAAACATTTTGCTTAATCTTGTTATGGCGGGCATTTCAGCCTTTATGCTGGTTTTAAGTGATCATGTTCTCAAAGAGAAAAACATCAAGACCAGAGGGGAAAACATGGGTGTCCTGTCGGTCATATTTGGTATCTTCACCTATGGTTGTACTCCTTGCGTCATATCCTTTCTTGCCATCTTCGGGATTAGCTTTTCGGTCATCGCCCTGCCTTTCGCCGGTCTGCCTTACAAATTAATCTCCCTGGCGCTTTTGTTTTTAGGCGTTTTCATTCTCAAAAAAGAACTCGAAAGAAAATCCTGCAAGGTCAGTTTCCGGATAAAGAAAGAGAAGGAGAATTTATGAGAAAAAAGATAACAGGCATCATTTTGGCAGCCTTAGCCTTGCTGCTAATGACTTCCTGCCAACATATCGATCAAGCCATTGAAGATACCTTCAGGCCCCTGCCTCAAAAGCAAAAGACTGTGGACAAATCTGACCTGAGTTTTCTCGAAAAAGTAGAAGATTTTTTTATTGAAGGCGAGTTTTTCGAAACGGGTATCGACCCAAACTTATTTGATATCCGAGATGATATCTTTGTGAAACTGGAACTCGCAGATCCGCTTTCTGACTTCGATTTTTTTGTCATTGACTATATCAATAAAAACGAGATTGACAAGTACCTGACCCTTGAAGAAGCCCAAGACCTTTTAGACCTGTTCCACAGTCAAAACTTACTCCTAAACCCCGAAAGAACCATTCAGGTGTTGCAAGACCTGCCCAAGTATCTGGGCTCGGATAAGGTCTACGT
>JAAZIH010000146.1 GCA_012800995.1 Chloroflexota bacterium | reverse complement strand
TCGTTTTGTGCGTCACGAATCTTGGCGTTCATGCGGTCGGAGCGCGCGTCAACCTTCACGCGCAAACCAGCCTCCTTATACTTTTTAGCCACTTCGTCGGCAAATTCCACGTGGCGGTCAGCGATGGGGATGATGGCAACCTGCATGGGCGATAGCCAGGCGGGGAAAGCGCCGGCATAATGTTCGATGAGCACGCCAAAGAAGCGTTCCATCGAGCCCAAAAGCGCGCGGTGCACCATGTAGGGGCGGTGTTGCTGACCATCTTCGCCAATGTAGCTGATATCGAAACGTTCAGGCTCGTTGAAGTCGAATTGAATGGTGGAAAGCTGCCATTCGCGTCCAAGAGCGTCTTTGACCTTGATGTCAATTTTCGGACCGTAAAAAGCACCACCGCCGGCATCGATTTCATAAGGCACCTCGAGACGCTTCAGGCTTTCTTCCAGGGCGGCTTCGGCGGCTTGCCATTGTTCGGGTTCGCCCACGCATTTTTCGGGCATGGTGCTGAGGTAAGCCTGAAAATTGGTGAAGCCAAAGGCGCGCAGCATCTTAAGGCTGAAATCCAGGGTAAAGTCAATTTCGTCAGGCATTTGGTCAGGGCGGCAGAAGTGATGCGCGTCGTCCTGGGTAAAGCCACGCACGCGCAATAAGCCGTGCAAAACACCACTGCGCTCGTAGCGGTAAACCGTGCCTTTTTCGGCATAGCGCAAGGGCAGGTCACGATAGCTATGCAACTGGCTCTTATAGATGCTCAGGTGGAAGGGACAGTTCATCGGTTTCAGGTAGTATTCCTGGCCTTCAACATCAATTGGCGAGTACATGTCGTCTTTGTAGAAGCCAAGGTGACCGCTGGTCTCCCAAAGGGTAGCCTTGCCCATGTGTGGGGTGTAAACAAGGTCGTAGCCGTTGCGCACGTGTTGTTCGTCCCAGAACTTTTCGATTTGGTAGCGCACCATACCACCATTAGGGTGCCACAGGATGAGACCCTGTCCGACTTCATCGTTGGTGGAAAAGAGGTCAAGTTCTTTGCCTATTTTGCGGTGGTCACGTTTGCGGGCTTCTTCGAGTCGCCAGAGGTAATCTTTGAGCTCGTCCTTGCTTTGCCAGGCGGTGCCATAAATGCGCTGAAGCATGGGGCGGTTTTCATCGCCGCGCCAATAGGCTCCTGCAACATTGAGCAATTTGATGGCGTGTGGGTTAATTTGCGAACTGTCTTCAACATGTGGGCCACGGCACAGGTCGGTAAAGTTACCGGAGGTATAGACGGTGATGGGCACAGGTTGATCGGTTGGGTTGCCCTCCTCGTCGGTGCCACCATACTCTAAACCTTCAATGAGTTCAAGTTTGTAAGGTTGGTCTTTGAAAATCTCTTTTGCTTCAGCCGCGCTGAGTTCGCGCACGGTAAAGACTTCCTTTTGTTTGATAAGTTCACGCATGCGCTTCTCGATGACTTCAAGATCATCGGGAGTCAGACTGCGGGGCAGATCAAAGTCGTAGTAAAAGCCATCAGCAATAGCTGGGCCAATGGCGACTTTGGCAGTGGGGAACATCTCCACAACCGCTTCAGCCATGATGTGGGCGGCTGAGTGGCGAATGCTAAAGAGTTCGGATTGCGCGTATTCTTCTTTTTGTGACATTTCTTCCTCCAAGGCGATTTTCGCCTGTTTAATCGTATCGTGTTAAATAAAAAAGACCATCAGCCCTGGGGCATGAGGTCTCTCACGCGGTTCCACCCAGATTAACACACCTAAGCATGTCATCTCGATTAGCCGATAACGGGGCGTCCGTTCACCATAATGAGCTTAGTGTTTTAAGCTGTTCCGGTTCAAGCTAACAGGGGGTTTTGGTGTGTTCGTCCGGCAGGTTCTCACTTATTCTGCCTCGCTGTGGGTCGGTGGGCACATTACTCGTCCTGTATCATCGCGATGGGGCAAGTATATCACGTTTTAAGCGCTGTAAAGTAACATTTTTCATAATGTATAGGCAATATTCGCATTGTTTAGCAAGCATTTTGGCGAAATTGAAACGAGTTTGCGTTAATTTGGCGTCCATGTGCATTAGGGTAATGAAGTCCAATAATTTGGATAAAGAAAGGAAATGAAAAGAAATGAAAACAAACAATAAATTAATAACCGGCATAGCCATTTTAGTAGTAATTGTGTTTGCATCCGTTTTTGTGTTGACTAATGCCAAAGCCTCGCAATTTGTCAGCGGCTTGTTTGGTAAAAGCTCAAACGGCATCCAAACCATGGGTGTGGGCAGATTTGGAAACACCAAAGTCAGCGATATGACTGAGGATGTACTCGAAGCGTTGTTGGAAAGAGGCTATTTTTCACTGGAAGACTCATTAGCTTTGTTGAAAAATGAAGACCCTGCCTATACACGCCAACTTTTGAGCAGCCTGCGCGCGAATGTTGATATCTGGATGAAAGCAGGTGAACCTGGTTCCACCGAAGGAATGACAGACAGCGACCGCGCGGTTGCCAAAAAATTGAAAGTCGATGATGAATCATTTATGGCACTCAAAGTCATGCTCCATAATGCAGGGCTCATTCAGGAAGATGATCTCCATGG